>NZ_RXFY01000017.1:0-15189 GCF_044714355.1 Spiroplasma sp. ald
TAAATATATTTTATAGGAATTTTAAAATAACTAGGTTATGCAAGAAGTCTAATGCTTATAAAATTAATAATGCTAGTGATTATTATTCGTTTTATTCAAATTGACAATATCAAACTGATATTTTACCTTTAAATGATAATTTATATAAAAGTATAAAAATGTTGAATATGACTGATACTAGTAAATATAAACGTTTTAATGTTTTTACTTTTTATTCTGGTGCACTAGATATAAAAGAAAATCAATTTTCTATTTTTGGTTTTAATTTTAGCATTTATAATGCTACTGATTGAAATAATGAAATTAATAATGGTAATATTTGAGAAATATCATATAAACAATGTGATTTATTTCATATTGGCGGTTGTTTTGAAAATGCTGCAATTTGGTTAGTAAATAAATTGCCGGGTATGAAAGATGTTTATAATTTTGTTAATGGCATAGTACATGTATTTAGTAATGTGTCTGAATTATTTAATAATATTGGTAATTTGTTTGCGTTTGATATCACATTTAAAATTATGTTAAGTTCTATTTTAGTTTTAGCAATGGTTAACGGACTTTTACGCTATTTTTAGTAGTAAATATAATGTTGTTAGTAAAAAAAAGTAAGGTGGTGCGTGGATAAACCACCACACCACCTTACTTAAAGGGGTAAAAGTCGCGGAGCCCCTTCCTTGATTATCAAAATAATATTAAAAATTTAACATTTTAAATTATAGTTTTATTTTAAAATAAAAAAAAAAAAAATAGAAAATAGGTGATGCTAATGATAAAACCCAATAAACTAACAGCATTAGTTGGCTGGCAGTATTTAGTTTCAATGCTTTTTTGGATTATTTATACTGCCGTAATTATTACATTTTTAATTTTATTTATTAATGAACGTGATCGGATTAATAGTGAAAACGATGTTTCAAAAACTTTAGCAGAAATTGCGGCTGGGAAAAAATCAGCTGAACAAGTGCAAGAAACATATAAGAATTTAATGAGTATTACATATCCATTAATTGATTTTTCATTGTTATCCTTTAATTTTTTTGGAGAAAACAATAATGTAACCGATTGAAGTGCAGCATGAAATCAACGTGCAACAAATATTATAATTTGGCTTATTCATATTTATTTATTACGGGGATGATTGCCTTGATTGCGTTATGCTATTATATTGTCATTATTATTAAAATAGCGCAACGTCATCGCTTTGAAGTTCGTTATGGATTATCAACAACTTTTCCAAATGATTATGTTATTTTTAATCCGCGAATGTATTTAAACTTTTTAACAAATTTAACAATAATTTTTAGTTTTTTTTAACTTTTTAACAACCTTAATTACTTTAATATATGGCATTTTATTAGTCTTAGTTTCATATTTCTTCTGATACGTGTTGAACCGTCAAACAGAAGTTTTAGTTCCACATAAATGATGAAAAGCAACTAAATTTAGTTTCTTTATTACTGTTTTACTAATTCAAAATGGTTATACTTTAATTAAAGCAATGTTTGCAACAAAATTTGGTGTTGATTTAGACTTGATTGTTTCAATTATTATTCCAATTGGGACAATTACTGTTATTATTGCAGTCTTTATCAAAAATATGTTGTCAACAAAAGTTACTGGTGTTCGTAATGCTATTAAAACAATTGGAGCAAAAGTGAGTGCTTTTCGAATTTTCTATTATACTGAAAAAGAAAAAGCATTGGAAGACTATGCTTTTGTAACACAATTACCAACATTGGTGAAAAAACCATTATCAAATAATAGCATTACTCGTGAACAAGCTTATGAGTTAATGAAAACAATTGATGAGACAGTCGCTTTCTTCGATAAACATCTTTTGAAAGAAAAAGAAAAAAATTATATGTTATATCATTTATTTAATCAAATTACAGATGTGGCTGAAATTGCAGAAATTAAAGCAAATATCTTAAAAGTTGAAGAAAAACAGAAAGCAAAAAATGATAAACATTCTAAAATAATAGCTTAGAATGTTTTTTCTTCGGATAATGGTTAACTTTCATTATATAATTAATACTAGGAAAACGAGGGAAGTATGGAACCAAAAACAGTTGTTACTTTAACAGTTAAAGCAAATGATGTTAATCAAACAATTTTTAATTTTATTAAAAAAATGTTTCAAACAACTCCGTTATCAGTTATTTATAAGTTATTTCGTAATAAAAAAATTAAAGTAAATAACAAAGTAATGAAAGAACAAAATTATAAACTTCAATTAGGAGACCAAATTATTATTTTTGATAAAAATTTAGTTGTAACAGAACGAAACCAGATAGCAACTTATAATAATGTTGCACCATTACCATTACAAGTTGTTTATGAAGATGATAACATTCTTGTTGTTGATAAACCACATGGAGTAGAAATGCACTCAAAGTTTCATACTTCATTAGATGCTATGGTGCAACATTATTTAATCCAAAAAGATGAATATCATCCGCAGGATGAACAGTCATTTGTCATTTCCCATGTTCATCGATTAGATAAATTAACACGAGGATTAGTGCTATATGCGAAAAATAAAATTACATTAGATTTGTTATTAGCTAAAATTAACCAAAAAGAATTTATTGAAAAGAAATATTTAGCAAAGTGTGAAGGAATTATTCAAGAAACTGATTTTACCCTTAGTGGTTATTTATATAAAGATGAAGATAAACAAAAAATGGTTTTTACTAAAACAGAGCAACCACATGCTAAAATAGTTAAAACACATTTTAAAATTCAAGCTCAGATATCAAATGCAACGTGATTGGAAGCAACATTAATAACTGGCCGTAAGCATCAAATTCGGGCTTCATTAAGTTATTTACATCACCCCATTATTAATGATGTTAAATATGGAGCAAAACAAGAAACAAAGAAGTATATGATTGCTTTATATGCAACAACCTTAATCTTTCATCAATTGCCAGACCATTTAAGTTATTTAAATGAAAAGATTATTAAAATTCCAGAAAATATTATAAAATAAAAATATTAGGAACGAGGTGAAGTAATTGTCAACAAGAAGAGGAATTTTTAGTATTTTAATCGGGGCTTTTACTTCGTTAATTGGAACATGTTTTCAATTTACGCTAATGTATTTATTAATTCGTAGTTATGGTTCGCAGTTTAATGGGTTTGTAAAGAATAGCGTTGCAATTGTTGCTTTTTTAGGAACAGTGGAAGGTGGCTTAGGAGCCATTACTGTTATTTTTTTAGTAAAACCATTGTTACAAAAAGATTGAATTAAAGCAAATGAAATGATTAATACAGCAAAGCATCAATATAAAATATCAGGGTACATTGGTATTATTTTATTAATTGCCATTGCTTTTGGGTATAGTGCTTATATTTATTTATTTGAAAAGAATTTTAGTATTTTACAAAATGATGAAACAATTAGTTATCCATTATGAAAAATGATTTTAATTGTATTTATTATTGGGTCAAAAAACTTAATTGCATTATTTTGAACGGCAGCATATGAAAACTTAATGCAAGCTGATCAAAATAATCATTTACGCCGTTTAATTTTAATTATTTGTGATTTAATCTCATATTCAATTGTTTTCTACTTAATTTCAATTGCAGTGGATCCTGTTTTTGTCTTTTTAATTTTTTTACTTTATTCTGTTATGAAAGGAAGTTTAGTTTATTTATTTATTAAGTTACATTATCCTTGAGTTTGTATTGCTCGCCAACGCGATAACATGCAACTAGTTAAATCAAGTAATATTGTTGTGTTTAAAAATATTGGCGAAACATTGTTAATTAATGGTGATGTTATTATTACGGCGCTATTATTAGGGTTACGAATATCATCAACCTTATCGCTATATATGACAATTACGGTTGGAGTTCGTAGTATTATGATGATTTTAATTAATTCCTTCCGTGAGTTTTTTGCCGCATGAACAGCAAAAAATGGTCGGGTTGATTGACAGAGTTATATGAAATTTGAAACATACGCTTTTATGATAGCTGGGTTCTTGTTTGTTAACCAGTTTATTTTATCACCATATTTTGTGACAACATTGTATGCGCCACAAATTATTGAACAAATTCGAACTAGTGATTCAACATTAAATCCATGAACATCACAGGAACGTGAAATTTTTAAAAGCATCTTTTATCAGCCAACCTTTTCCTTATTAGTTGCTTTAAGCTCTGTTTTTATTGTCTTAGCTGAACCTGCAAATGTTTTGGTATATGCTAAAGCAAATTATAAACAAACCGCAATTCCGACTTTCATTATTGGCTGTCTTAACATTGTCTTTTGTTTTTTTAGTGCTTTACTATGACGTTTTGGCTTTAATAATTTATCAGCTGCATTATATAGTATTTTAATTATTACTTGCTTAATGAGTTTTTTGCGGTTTTTATATTTGTGATGTTATAATTGAATATTTTTAACTTATAATAGTAACTTTAAAGGTGTTTTTCGAAATTGAATGATTTTGTTAGTTCCAATGATTATTGCTATTTTAGTTAATTATTTATTTTTATCAAAAACACATAATCCTAATCAAATTTATAATATTGATTTACAGCCAGTTTGGGGATGACAAAAATTATTGAATTTCTTCTTTGGTTTAATCTTTGCTTCCTTGTTTGTTATTTTTGCTAATTCAATCTTTTGAGCACCCGGTTCTGTTCGTGGGATCTTCTTACGGTTACCACTTGTTTATAAAATTTGAACTAAACGCCAAGATAAAATGCGAATTCTACGTCGTAAAAAATATGAAGATGATTTTATTACCTTAACGGAACCAGAAATGCCATATCAAAAAATGTGAGAACGAGAAGAAACTTTACGTAAAAATACGAAAAAAATAGAGAAGGATGAACCTAATAAAGAAATTTATAAGTTAACAGGCTAAAAAATAAGTTATTACTAACTTATTTTTTAATATCACTTAAATAACCAGGATGGTATTTTTGACCATGAATAATTTTTGTAATATTATAAAGCGCATTAATAGCTTCACCAAATCCAGTTACCATATTATAATATTTTCCTTCATAATAAGCACTATTTCCAGCCGCAAAGATATGAGGATGACTTGTTTGCCCAGTTTGTGCAATAATAATTTTTCGTATTGGAGTTGTTGTTAAAGTTAATTGTTGCAACATTGTTGGTGCAACTTTTGCTCCATATTGAACAATAAAATAATCAGCTGTAATAGTTAATAGTTTATGTGTTGTTTCATGTTCTAATGTTAAAGCGGTAATTTTATTATCAATTGTCTCAACTATTTTAACATGATAAGGTTTTAATTCGGTTACCTTATTTTGTTGTAATTTTTGGACATTGTTTTCTTTAGCTCGGTATAATGTTCGACGATGGATAATTGTAACATCTTTACTAATGTTATCTTCAATCAAATGATTTGTCCAATCAACAGCACTATCACCACCACCAAGAATAACAATTTTCTTGTTTGTTAAAAGAGTTGGATTTTTAACAGCGTATCATAAGTTTTCATATTCTTTGTGAGGGTCAAGATGTTCTAGACGAATGGGGGTAAAAACACCATTTCCACTTGTAATTAAAATTGTTTTAACTGTAAATGTTTGATTAGTTGTTAAAGTAATAGTAAAACCATCAGTTGTTGTAAGGATATTACTAATGTTAGTTTTACCAATGTATGTTATTTGCCCCGTATTTTTTTTTGATTGGTTAATTAAATTCTCAATAAATGTTTTAGTTTTGATTTCGCCAAATCCGGGCATATCATATAATGGTTTTTCTGGATATAATTCTCATGGTTGTCCACCGGGACTATCATTTCCTTCAATTATATAGCCACTTAATCCTAACATGCCAGCACAACTCCAAGCATATAATCCAACCGGCCCAGCCCCAATAATTATAATATCTTTCATTTATTTATAACAACCTTTCTAATTTTTCTGCACTTTAATTATTACATATTTTTCTAAAAGTCTAGCACAATAATTAATTCCTAGATATAATTAGTAAAAGAGAGTGGAATATTGATGAAAATAATTGTTAAAAATGAGATAGCAACAAAACTTTTAGCTGAAAAAATTGCTCCGTTTTTACATCCTAATTTATGCTTATTATTAGATGGACCGTTAGCCGCTGGGAAAACAACTTTTACAAAATATTTATTAAAAGCGTTAGGGGTAACTACGCCCGTTACTTCACCAACGTTTTTAATTATGCAACAGTATACGACAAATCAGCAAGTTATTATTAATCATATGGATTGCTATCGATTGTTAGGTTTAGAACAAGAAGAAGAGTGAGAAATGTATTTTGAACATTTTTCTGATAGTATTAATATTATTGAATGACCGGAGAGAATTAGCAACCAGTTAAGTTCAAAGTACGAGGTAATTAAAATTACCATTAAGATAATTAATGAAGACGAACGAATTTTTACGATTAAAACCAACAATAAACATTTACAAAGCGCATTAGGAAAAAGAGGGATAAGATGTTAAATCTATTTATTGATACTAGTACTGATTTTTTAATTTTAATTTTAGAAAAAGAACAAAAAATCATTGGTCAAGTTCACCAAAACCATGCTCGTCGTCATACTGAAGCAACATTACCAACAATTACCCAGTTATTAGGTCAGCATCAATTAAAATTAAAAGACATTAATAATTTTTATTTAACAGCTGGTCCAGGTAGTTATACTGGTGTTCGGATTCCAATGACAATTGTGAAAACAGTTAAAGTAATTAATCCGGCGATTAATGTTTATACAATTAATACATTACTTTATCAGGCGGGGCTAGATAATGTTGTTTCAATGCTTGATGCGCGGAGTGGAAAACGGTATTTTGCGGTAATTAGTAATGGTGTAGAGGTGATTCCAAAGCAAGTTCTTGATTATGAAACTTGTATTGAAATTACAAAGCAATTTCCAGGTTATGAGTTTCGTTATGATTTACAAGAAATTGATTTTGTTCAAAATTATCTTGTTCTAAAAAAGCATTTTATATTAGTTGAAGATATTTTTGCTTTAGAGCCACAGTATTTAAAAAAGGATTGAAGTTAAATGGTTATTTTAAAACCAGTTAATAATAGTGATGCTTTATTATTATTTTTATTAGAACAAGAAAATTATCCACATAATTATTATAAATATCGTAATTTAATTCAAATGATTAATAACAAAAATTATCTTGTTTATAAATTAATTGTCAAAAATAATCTCTATGGTTATTTTATTTTAATGCATAGTGGGGATGATTTTGAATTAATACGTTTAACAGTTAAAAAGCATCATCACCATCAAGGTTATGGTCAACAAATGTTAAAATATATTCTAACACATTTTTCATATCAACAAATTTTTTTAGAAGTAAATGAACATAATTTGGTTGCTAAACAATTATATTTAAAGCATGGGTTTAAGATTATTCGAACAATTGCTCAATATTATGGTGCAGAAAATGGATACTTAATGGTTTATCATCACTAACTTTATTTAATTTTACGGTATAATATATAAGAAAAAATTAGGTGGTAAAGGAGAGAAAAAATGGGAAGAGCATTTGAAGTTCGCAAGCAGTCAATGGCAGCAACAGCTGCGAAAAAAGCAGTATTATATAATCGTGTTGCTCGAGAAATTTATTTAGCAGTACGCGAAGGAAGTGTTGATCCCAATGCTAATTTAGCGTTACGGAATGCAATTGATAAAGCAAAAGCAAAACAAGTTCCACGTGATGTTATTGAACGTGCGATTAAAAAAGCAAGTTGAAACGATAATGAAAATTACCAAGCAATTCGTTATGAAGGGTATGGACCAGGGGGAAGTGCAATTATTGTTGATACATTGACAAATAATGTTAACCGCGCTGTGGCAGAAGTACGCAATTGTTTTACTAAAACAGGTGGTAAACTAGGAGTTAATGGGGCTGTCGTGCATTTATTTGATCATTTAGCAGTGTTTGCTTTTACAGGTAAAACGGTTGAAGAAGTATTAGAATTATTATTACTAGCAGATTGTGATATTAATGATGTTGTTGCTGAAGATGGACAAATTGTTGTTTATGCGCCAGGAACAGCATTTAATAGTGTTAAAACGGCATTAGATCAAGCCGGGATTACAACATTTCAAATGGCAGAAATTACAATGCTTCCCCATGACCGGATTACTTTACATGGTGATGACGCTGAACAATTTGAAAAAATGTTAAATATGTTAGATGACATTGATGATGTGCAAGATGTTTATCATAATGTTTTCCTTGCTTAGTTCAGCGTGAAAAGCAGGAAAACAACCTGGGAAATTAGAAACAATTGAAAAATTATCGTTAATAGTGCATAATAATAGTAAAGTAAAAAAGGAGTTTAGATAATAATGTCAAATTTTTTGGGTGGTAGTATGACAATGAATGTGATTTTAGTCGTAATTGTAGTCGCAGTTATTATTTTTGCAATTGTTTCTTCAATTATGGGACGAAAAGCACAACGCATTGAACGAGAAAAACGAAAAAAACAAGTTAAAGATAAAATTAAACAATATATTAAAGATACTGATAATCGTAAAAACTTAAGATTAGAATATGAAAAAGTTATTGCTCGTAAAGGAAAAGAATTTAAATATCGCGATATTTTTGATGTTATTGTTGATATTTATGAAGCAAAAACAAATGCTTTTTTAGAACAAAAAGCTTTTGAAATTGAAGGTATTTCAAAAAAAATTAGTAAAAAACAATATGAAACAATTTGAATTGTTAACCAAGAAATTGATTTAGAAGAAACAAAACATCGAATTGAAATTAGTGAAAAAAAAGTTAAGTTAACAAAAGAAGAAAAAAAAGCAGCAAAAATTGTGGCAAGAAAAGAATATGAAGCACATCGTGCTGAAATGCTTAAAAAGCGTGAAGAAGAACGGAAATTGCGAAAATCTGGACAACTTCCTGTTGATGAACGCCCAAAACCAAAACCAGAGAAATTTGTCCCTAGAAAATAAGTTCTATCTTATTTTCTTTGTCTTTAAAAAGCAAATCCGAAATAACGAAAGTGAAGTGCAATAATGGATTTAGAAATCACTTTAAAAAAAGAAGATTTTAAACGATTTAAAAAATGTTTTAAAATTGCTTGAACATTAGCTTCACGAAGTAATTTAAAAACAGTGCAAGAATGAGTGACAGCTCAAAAAATTTCGGTCTTTTTTGACTTGCAAGATAATATTAACAGTGCCAAAATTGATGAAGCTATTTTTATTGATGATGATGAAAATGAGAAGGGAAAAGGTTTATTTCAACCACATTTGTATGATTTAGCGCTAGAAACTTATTGACAAGCAGCTGAGGACACGGATAGTAATGATGTTCGAACTTTACCAGACGAGATTCAAACAACGATGGCAGATGTTCAAATTGATTTTTATCCCGGTGAAACAATTGCTGATGGGAATGAAGTTGGCCAACGCGCGCGTGAATATTTTATGCGTGATTATACCTATTTTAATTTAGAACATTACAGCAAGAAAATTGCTTTTGCAAAGACAACTGAAGTGTTAGCAAATCCAAACTATGATGTTTATTTTGAACCATCTTTTGTTTATAACAATTGTATTACAAAGTGTGATATTTTAAAGAAACTTCCAGATGGTACTTATCATTTAATTGAGGTTAAAGCTTCAACTGGTCGAAAATATGATAAAGAAGCACAAATGTATGTTGACAAGGATGTTAAGGATGAATATGGTTATGATGTTGCCTATCAGTATTATGTTTTAACTGGGGCAGGCTTAACAATTAGTCGGGTTTCGTTAATGTTACTAAATTCGGAGTATCAACGGATTGGTGATATTGATGATGACCAGTTGTTTATGTTTCAAGATTATTATAAATTGCCAACCAAAACCTTACCGGCTATTAGTTTATTAGAATTTTGTCAGCAAATGATGACTGGACAATTTGCCAAACGTGTTGAAAAGAATCGCATCATTACTGATGATTTAGCTTTAATTAAACATTATTTTATGCAACCAGTTGAAACAATTTTTCCGTTATTTAGCAAGGAACAATGTTTCAATGGAAAAAGTGATCGTTATGGTTATTGCCAACATGTTACTAGTTATTTACCACCGCATTATAGTGTCTTTGAGTTAACACGTGGGATGGAAAAAAAGACGTTATTAAAATATCAAGAACACATTGATTTGTTAAAAGATATTGTGTTACCATTTACCTTTAAACAATCAAAGCGACAAAAAAAGCCAACTTTATTTTCAGAAAAACAACAACGCCAAATTCTTGCTGTTCAAGATAATGCCCCAGTTGTTAATCCAAAGAAGGTTGCTATTATTAATCAAATTTTAGAACAGTATCAGTATCCAATATATATGTATGATTTTGAAACAATGAAAGCGGCAGTTCCTCGCTTTGATTATTCATATTCTTATCAGCAAATTCCGTTTCAATATTCAGTCCATCTTATTAAAGATAATCACTTTGATTATCAAGATGAAACGACAATGGAACATTATGCCTTTTTAGCAGATGGTGAAGGTGATCCACGCTTAGCACTAATTAAACATTTAGTTACTGATTTATTTAGACATGGCGGAGGGGTTTATGTTGCTTATTATAAGAGTTTTGAATGTAAGGTTTTAGCCGAATTAATTAGTTATTTAACAATCTTAATTAATCAAAGTCGCAATGAGGAACTTATGACAACTTATCAAGATTGACAAAAAAAATTAAGGATTATTCGAAATAAAACAATTGATTTAATGGATTTTTTTCAGGACTTTATGATTTATAAAAAAGAATTTTATGGTTCAGCTTCAATTAAAAAAACACAACCAGCATTTGATAATCAATTTACTTATCAAGCATTAAAGGTACAAAAAGGTGATATGGCCAGTGAAATCTTTCGTCGCCGGGTGGAGAATAATATTCCAATCACCATTTGACAAAAATCATTTCGAGGAGAAATGTTAAAATATTGTAATCGGGATACATTAGCAATGGTTGTTATTTATCAACATATTGTTCGTTTAATGGGATCTTTAACACCAATTAAGGGAGGGAAAAAAGATGCAGAAATATAGAGTAATTTTTATGGGAACGCCAATCTTTGCAACAGCTGTTTTAAAAGCTTTACAAAAGTTAGCGCCAACAATTGAAATAATTGGAATTGTTACCCAACCTGATCGTAAAATTGGACGTCAGCAACTCGTTCAATTTTCTCCAGTCAAAGAATTTGCCTTAACAAATCAGATTCCTGTTTTTCAACCAGAAAAAATTAATGATCTTTATACAGAGTTAGGAACTTTCCAACCAGATGTTATTGTAACGTGTGCTTATGGACAATTTATTCCAGAGCGAATTTTAAAATTAGCACGTATTAATTGTATTAATGTTCATGCTTCATTATTACCAAAATTACGTGGTGGGGCACCTATTCATAAGGCTATTATTTATGGTGAGCGAGAAACGGGGATTACACTAATGAAAATGATTAAAAAAATGGATGCAGGAGAAATGTATGTTCAAACAGCAATTCCAATTAGTGCCACCGAAACAGCCTCATCTTTGCATGACCGGTTAATGGTTTTAGCAGGCACAATGATTGAAAAATATTTATTAGATATTATTACTGGTAAAATTAAAGGAACACCACAGGATGATAGTCAAGCAACATTTGCTTATAATATTACACGTGATGAAGAAAAAGTAAATTGGTTTTTACCAAAACAAAAAATTGTTGACCAAATTCGTGGATTATATGCATGACCAATTGCTTATACAACTGTTAATAATATTCATTATAAATTGCACCAAGTAATGATTACTTTAGAGCCATTAGCGGAAAAAGACGCTGATTTTGTAAATGGGACAATTATTGATATTTCAAAATTAGGGATTAAAGTTAAAGTTGAAAATGGTTATTTGCTAATTACGCGTTTACAACGCGAGGGAAAAAAAGTAACTGATGCTAAAAATTACTATCATAATGCCTCGTCAGAAATTATGGTTGGAAATATTTTTATTTAAAATGTATCGTTTAAAATCACTAAAATATTTAGCAACAACAGGATTAATTACTGCTTTGTTAGTAGTTATTGCTTATATTTCCCAATTTATTCAGTTCAATTTTGGTGTTGGTAAAGGGATTATTCAGTTAGCAGATGGGTTATTTTTAGGTTTAATAACGTTAATCAAAGGACCAATGTTATTAATTAGTGGTATTTTGTATGTAACAATTATTGATCTTGTTACCGGCGGTTTTATTTTTATTCCTATTTCAATTTTAATTAGAATTTTAATGTTTTTAATTACTTATTTTGGTGCTCGCATTTTAAGTCGCTATGGTGCTATTTTTGTTAGTTCTTTAATGTTATTATTATATGTTTTGTATAGTTATTTCTTATTTGGGCCTGATGTTGCAATTGTTGAATTAATTGCTGATGCAATTCAAATTGCTGTTGCAACAATAATGGGAATTACGTTAGCAATTGTTTTTGTTCAGATTAATGAGAATAGTACAAATAAAATTTGAGATGATGAACAATTTTGACATTATAAAAAGAGTAATTAGGGCATAATTACTATTTTTATAATGTTCGTGCGGACAAACTAATAATTTTTAATGTTTCTTCAATTTTATCTTTTAAATAATTTAAGTAATAATAATTAATGATTGATTCTCGTAAAATTTTAAGTTTGTTACCATAATTAGTTTGTAGTTGTTTTTCACAATACTCAAAAATTCGTAAATTTTCTTGTCGCATGTTTAAATTAACTTTAAAATGTTGTCGATATAATTTGCGATATTCATTAAGGGCATTACTAATACGGTTATGAATAAATTCCGTACTATGATTAATAACACGCATAATTTGGTAAATTAACCCTTCATGTTGTTGCAGCTTAATTTGTTTTGTATTAAAAGTTTTTAAATTTTTTAATAATGTATACAACCAATCTTTTTTTGTATCAGAAATTTTTTCAACATTCGTAATTAAAGTTACTTCAGCGATTAACTGATTGTAATATTCTGTAAAGTTAGTACTCACAAGTATTCCCCATTCCGTGATATTAATAAACACTAATAATTTTATCTTTTTTTAAAAATAATTGTTTCAGAGTTTTATTTTTTAAATTGTATAATATATTATATCGTATTTATTTTAAAAATTCAATGTGACTATAATTATTTATTATTAAAACCTGCTATTTCAGGTTATTTTGCTAAAATTATGTATAATAATATCAGAGATGTAACTGTTTATAGAAAGGGTTTTAATTTTAAATGGATAAAAAATTAATTCGTAATTTTTCAATTATTGCTCATATTGACCATGGGAAGTCAACCTTAGCAGACCGGATTTTAGAATTAACAGGGACAGTTGAAAAACGAGAAATGCAAGAACAATTATTGGATTCAATGGATTTAGAACGTGAACGAGGAATAACAATTAAATTAAATTCTGTTCAGTTAAAATATCGTGCTCAAGATCAACAAGAGTATATTTTTCATTTAATTGATACACCAGGGCATGTTGATTTTACCTATGAAGTTTCACGCAGTTTAGCAGCTTGTGAAGGAGCAATTTTAGTTGTTGATGCAGCACAAGGAATTGAAGCCCAAACATTAGCAAATGTTTATTTAGCAATTGATAATAATTTAGCAATTATTCCTGTTATTAATAAAATTGATTTACCATCTGCTGATCCAGACCGTGTCAAAGAAGAAATTGAAAATTTAATTGGAATTCCAACAACAAATGCACCATTAATTAGTGCTAAGACAGGGTTAAATATTGAACAGGCCTTAGAAGCAATTGTTAAAGATATCCCTGCGCCGTTAGAAGGCGATGATAATAATCCATTGCAAGCATTAATTTTTGACTCATATTATGATAAATACCGTGGTGTAATGGTCTCAATTCGAGTTAAACAAGGAATTGTTCGCGTTGGTGAAAAAATAAAATTAATGAATACTGGTGCTGTTTATGAAGTTACTGAATTAGGAGTTAAAACACCAAAAGAAGTTAAAAAAAACCAATTAGTTGCTGGTGAAGTGGGTTGATTAGCAGCAAGTATTAAAATGGTCCGTGATGTTCGGGTTGGTGATACGATTACAACCGTTGCTAATTCAGCTCAACAGCCATTACCAGGATATAAAAAAATGAACCCAATGGTATTTTGTGGATTATATCCAATTGATTCCTCTAAATATAAAGATTTAAAAGAAGCTTTAGAAAAAATTCAGTTATCCGATGCTTCCCTTGTTTATGAACCAGAAACATCACAAGCATTAGGTTTTGGTTTTCGTTGTGGCTTTTTAGGATTATTACATATGGATGTTATTCAAGAACGGTTAGAACGAGAATATAATTTAGAATTAATTGCAACTGCTCCATCGGTAATTTATCATGTTTATTTAACAAATAAGGAAATGATTAGTATTGATAATCCAAATGAATTACCAGTTGTGCAAAAAATTGATCGCATTGAAGAACCATTTGTCAAAGCAACGATTATGACTCCTGAGCAATATATTGGTTCATTAATGGAATTATGTCAAAATAAACGTGGAACATATGCTAATTTAGAATATATTGATGATACACGGCGAATTTTAACTTATGAAATGCCATTAAATGAAATTGTGTTTGATTTTTTTGATCGGTTAAAATCAATTAGTAAAGGTTATGCTTCATTAGATTATGATTTTATTGGTTATCGTCCTAATAAATTAGTTAAAATGGATATTTTATTAAACAATGAAATTATTGATGCTTTATCAATTATTGTTCATCGTGATTTTGCTTATGGGCGTGGTAAAGCCTTATGTGCAAAATTAAAAGAAATTATCCCTCGGCAAAATTTTGAAGTTCCAATTCAGGCAGCCATTAATCATAAAGTTATTGCACGAGAAGATATTAAAGCAATGCGTAAAAATGTCTTAGCAAAATGTTATGGTGGTGATATTACTCGGAAAAAGAAATTATTGGAAAAACAAAAAGAAGGAAAAAAACGAATGAAAGCAATTGGCTCAGTTGAAGTCCCCCAAGAAGCTTTTATGGCTGTTTTAAAGTTAGATGATTAATTGCTATTGTTAGCAATTTTTTATTAATAAAAAGTGATATAAATAGACTTCTTGCATAACCTATTAAAATAATTGTAAATATTTTTAAAAAGATACTAATAGCAAATTATAATTTTAATTAATTA
>NZ_RXFY01000170.1:0-1233 GCF_044714355.1 Spiroplasma sp. ald
ATTTTGGTTTTACAAATAAAAAAACCATTTTAGTAAATGGTTTAATTTATTATTCTTATTCAATTTCTATGTATTTTTTAAAACCCTTCTTTTTTCCATGCGACCTAAATATTTCAAATGGTAAATAACCTTTACCTTTTGATTTTTCAGATCAAAAGGCATCATTATAAAAACTATAAACATTAGAACTCATAAAACCATTAAGAAATTGAAAATTAGGTCAAGTTTTTTTATTTTGATTAATTACTCAACCTCATGGAATACCAAATGAAATAAAGTTTAAGAATTTACCAACTCCGCCCGGGATAGTAAAAGGATTAAATACTAATTTTTGTGTATAGTTTAAAGGTAATATGGTAATTTGACGATTAATAAAATTATTCATATTTAAAATATCTCAAACATTACATTTACCCATTTTATTATATTCAATTTGAACTTGACCAACTGTATTACCAAATTCATCTTTTCTTCTAAAATATGATGATGCTTGGGTACTAATTATATTATCAACATTACCACTATTTACTTTAACTTTGTTTGGTGGTGTTATTTTTCAACTTTTAGACCAATAAAATTCAGAATTATTATTTTCTTCATTAATAGTTGTACCAACCGTAGGATTAGTTGCTGTTGAACTCGCTTTATCGGTTATAACAATACCCTCACTATTTTTTTGATTTCAAAAGTCGTATCTACTTTCCATATCTTTTTTTCAATCTTCATAACCAGTTATCATTGTTGGTTGAATACCTTGAATGTTATATCAACTTACTTCTGGTGATGCATAAGTATTTATTTTATCAGGTGGAGCAGGAAACATGTTATACATTAATAAATCTCGTGAATTCATAACTTTTTTATTAAATTGACCTTTAATAATTGGTCGACCAATAACAGGCATATCAAAAAAGATCGGATTACCATAAAATTTAACTGCCATTGCTCTAACCCCTGGGTCTTTTAATAAAATATCATCTAATTCAACAATACCTTTATTTAATTTTTCATCATAAGTTATTTTAGGAAAACAATAACCTTCACCTGGGGCACTTGTTTGTATAAATTGTCTTACTGATAAACCACTATTACTAATTTTGTCATTAATACTTGAAAAGGTTATTTCTTGTCATAAGAAACTACCATCATAAGGTGAATAATAATTAATAACATTAGATGGATATAATCATTGTCTATCTTGGGGTGCAGAATTAATATCACCACCACCAATAT
>NZ_RXFY01000171.1:0-1157 GCF_044714355.1 Spiroplasma sp. ald
TAACTAAAACAAAAGATTTAGAAAAACAAGCATATTTACAAGCATATCGTAAGCAATATTATACAAAAATGTTTGATACTGTTTTAAAATATTATGGTTTATGAGATGGTACTGGTGAACGACCTTATGGATTTGATTTTGTTAGTGCTAGTTTAGTAGACCAAATGCGGCAAAATTAATTAATTACTGCCAGATTAGATAATGGCACAATGGAGCCAATAAGAGCTATAACTGAATATTATAATATTGATGAATTAGAAGCAACCAAATATTTTGAAAAAGTAGAAGCATGACAAGATAAAATCCAAGCCAAAGAAATTGAACATAATAATAAATTAATGGAATATGATGAAACTGGTAATAATCAAAATTCTATCCAAGGTAGAACAGAAATTAAGGAGAATTAAAAAATGAGTAGAATTAATCTCGGGGTTATAGAAGAATTAAGAAGACAAGCCCATGACACTTTAATAGATATAAGAGAAAACATACGAGATAATAGACATTGAATGGTATTTCCTTTTAATGTTTATAGTTCATATATACCTGATACAGAAACTGGTTGAAAACCAAATAATGCTAAATCAAGTGATTATGGTAGTTATACAAGAATATTTGATAATATGGAAAGTACTATTGCACAATGACAAGGTAGTTTAAAAATAGTNCAAAAATATAAAGGTGAAGAAATTAATATTTTAACGATTGATGATTTTAATAAACAACCAATTAATTCAACTATATGAGCCAATAATGAAACACCTTTTGCGATAAAATTAAAAGATGAAAATAATAATGTTTATTGAAAATTAATTGATGGTGAAAACATTTATGATATTAATAGAATGCTAGAATACTTAAAGCAATATAAATTAAGTTATTTTATGAATAATGATAATAAAGCAGATAATTTTTATACTAAAGAAGTTAAGGTTGGGAAATATTGAGATGCTTATATGATTGATGATAGAAGTTCAATTCAATTTGGTGAAGCTAAATTTGAACAAGTATTTACTCAACAATCAACCGAAAGACAATATACTTTATTAATTTTAGATGAAGATGTCAATAAATTAAATATTAATGATTATTATAATTTTTATACTGTATTTAATGACCGTGGTTTAAATATTGGTGGTGGTGATATTAATTCTGCA
>NZ_RXFY01000172.1:0-1165 GCF_044714355.1 Spiroplasma sp. ald
AAATTATTAATTGTTTCTAAATTAGAAACTTTAAAACCCTTATAAAAATCATTTCGGGCTAATTTTCCAATTGTATATAATAAAGTTTCATTATTAACCTGCTTTGTAAAATCAAATATTAATTTATCAGATAAAATCTTTTTACCTGTAACTTGTTTTACAACATCTTCTAAGTTATTAGCAGTTATTACACCTAATTTTTCAAGTAGTTTAGTTTCTTTTGCTAATTTTAAAATTCTAGTTGTGCGAGCAGCACGCGTTAATTTACCAATTCCACCAATTGCTGGTAACAAATTTAAGGCAGTACTTTTTACTATCACTTCTGATGTTAATTTATCGTATATTTGATTTACAGCAAAATCGGTTGCTGTTTCTACTCCAAACGAGATAAATGCTGCGGCAAAATTAGATAATCCCGCACCAAGACCAACAGCCGAAGCAATTCCCCCAGTCAAAACTGATAAACCAAGAGCTAAAACTTGAATTCCTAAAAATTCTAATAACTGTAAACCAAAACTTTTTTCTTGTTGTTGGATTGACAATCTAGTTGGATTTTTTTTAACAGCATAAATAAGGGCTGTTTTAGATGTTCCGATTGGCATATCTATTAAACGAAAAAGCACTATTTTTTAGTACTATTAAGAATTTTTAATTTTAACATCAATCGGATTTGTTTGACCACCAGCATTGTTTTTACCTTCAATTTGAACTTCAACAGTTTTATCATTTGTAATATTAATTGGTCAATCTTCACCTTTACTTTCAATAAAGTAATCGAAATCACTTTCAGTTAAAGAACTATTTACTGCTTTTACCGCTTTTAAAACAACATCTTTAAATTGTGGTTTTAATTGTTCGGCTGTTGCTTGTGTTGGGTCTGTTACATGAATAGTTGGTTTGTCTAATTTACTAATTCCACTAATATCAATTTTTGCAACAATGTGTTTAATAATTCCCTTAGGTTCAACAACTGCACCACCTAAATATAATACTCTTTCCATAATTAAAGTATTACCCATACCAGTACCTAATGCAGCAGCACCAACTCTTAATGGAGTATGGTCTTTTTTGCGTAAAATAAGGGGGTCGTATTTTTTGCTAAATTTAAAGGCAATTGCATTAACTCCATTTGGTAATAATTCAATTGTTCCTTCTGAACCATCTT
>NZ_RXFY01000173.1:0-1093 GCF_044714355.1 Spiroplasma sp. ald
TCATATTTTTTTAAGCCTAATTCTTCATCTAAAGGATAATGATTTATATTTTCTTTTTTTTCTTCATCATATTTAACATATAATCTTCTTTTAATATGAAAATCTCCATATTCTGTTTTAATTGTTTTTGGCAATTTTGATATCACCTTATATCCTTGTAATATTTGTCCTTGTTGATATAATTTAAATATCTCATTATCTCTATTAACAAATAAATTTTTAACTTCATTATTTGTTTCTATTATTTTATTTTCTTTATAATTTCCTAATAAATTTTGTTTTAATTCCATTTTATAATTTCCTTTCGTAATTAAACAATTTTTTTAAATTACAATATTTAATACTTCAGATAATTTTATCAAAAAAAGGAGGTTAATTAAAAATGCAAGATTTTACAAAAATTAATAACAAAAAACGAATTATTAGTTATGAACATTTAAATAAAAAGTATGATTTAAATTTTAGTGACTATAATTTTGGTTTTGATTGAGAAGTATTTAAAGATTTTGTTGGTGATAATTATGCCCGATATTTTACTTCGCCAACTTTTTTTAAATTTGTTTCAGCTGGTCGTGGTACTAATAAAACATGAAATCATTTAGCAGAAAAATTATTTTTTGCTTGTAATTTTACCGATGCTTCATCTAATATTTTACGAAGATATGCCAACACACACGAAGATACTACATTTGGCGATACAATTAATGTCTGCAACTATCTATATGATAAATATGGGATTGATATAGGACCTGACAATGAAAATGGTATTATTTGACCTAAAAATGTTAAAGAAGGTGTCGAGATTGTTTTTCCTAGTGGTGTTCGTATTGCTTTTGTTGGTTATGCTAATGGTAATAAAATTATGGGGAAAGTTGGGAAAGGAACAGGGATTTTATCTGCATGAACAGATGAAATGATACATGCTGAAGAAAAAGAAATCTTAACTGATAAAGAATTAGATAAAAGATATAATAATTTAAGAGTTTCAATGTTTCGTTCTAAAATTTTAAAAGTATCTTATGAAAAATATACCGATGAAAATAATAATGAACAATATAATCTAGATAATCCTATCGCGGTAAAAGAATTATCT
>NZ_RXFY01000174.1:0-1074 GCF_044714355.1 Spiroplasma sp. ald
TAATTTGCTATTAGTATCTTTTTAAAAATATTTACAATTATTTTAATAGGTTATGCAAGAAGTCTATTTAAACAATGCAATAGTTTTTGTATTGTAAACATTGAAAATTGCTTATATACAAATGCTAATGGTTCAAAAGACCGAGATGATTTATTACGATTACTAGGTGTAATTGAAGACCATAGAGAAAGATTAATATTATCTGCAAAATCAAAGTTTAATTTAATATCACCAAAATATACTAAATCAGTTGTTAAAAATATGGAAAATTTAAGTAAATATAATGATAGTTCTGTATGAAAATATGATAAAGATAATAATTTAACT
Organism: Spiroplasma sp. ald; assembly: GCF_044714355.1. Classification (NCBI taxonomy): domain Bacteria; kingdom Bacillati; phylum Mycoplasmatota; class Mollicutes; order Entomoplasmatales; family Spiroplasmataceae; genus Spiroplasma; species Spiroplasma sp. ald. Next base: position 328 of record NZ_RXFY01000174.1, read on the forward strand.
TATGAATTTGGTAAAGGTTGAAAATATAATAATGAAAAAATAAGTAATCATTTACGAGATGCAATTATTATTGCTAATTATGAGAGTTAATATTATGAAACATTCATATAATCAAAAAACAGGAAAATATTATTCTTGTAAAATTCGGAATGTTAATATTTATTTAAATACAGAACAAGAAGAAATATGAAATGAATTTAATGGGTTTACTTATTCTCAACGAATAGAATATCTTATCAACTTTTATATAACACACAATAAAGAAAAATAAAAAATAACCTTAATTGGTTATTTTTTAAATACTATTTGTTAGTTTTCGAATAGCATCTTTTTGTGCTTGTTTTTTGTCATTTACTTTAACTTGTTTTTTAACATTTTTAATTTGACCTGTTTTTAATGCTAATTCTGTTGCATAATCAGGTCCTCGTAAATGTTTTTCGTGGGCAATAACAGCAGTTCTTAATTCTCTGATTTCTGCTTTATATTTTTTAATTTTTTTAGCAGATAATCCAAGAATACCAAGACTACCCATTCCACCTGCACCTGCTAACACAAGTAAAGCAATCATTAATGTTTCGTTCATTTTCTTTAATTCCTTTCTTATCCTTACTAAAACAGTGGCCATCTATTCTTTCGGAACAAAATAATTTATAAATTAAACTATATAACCACCCAAAAATATCAGTCACCTCTATATATAGTTTATTTTAAATTTAATTCTTTGTTATTTTCTTCTGTTATACCATC
>NZ_RXFY01000175.1:0-983 GCF_044714355.1 Spiroplasma sp. ald
ATTATTTCTATTAAGGGTCATACTAAAAGTAGTTTTGGAATATAAATTTTTATAATATTTTTTATAAATACATCTACTTTCTTTTAAAATTTGTAAACAGTGTATAGTGTAAAAATATCAATTTAATTATAAATGATTAATTTTATATTTTAATAACTATTATTAAAAATTAAATAGTATTTTTCAGTGTGCCTTACTTATTTTTTATATATTTTAACATTGTTATTACCAATGTTTATTACAGTAAGGAGACAATAATTATGCAAGAATTATTAGATGTAATTAAAATGAAAATTAAAACTATGCAAGTTACTTTAATTCAATTGAATGAATATGAAATTCATCGTGAATCCGTTAATATTATTCGAAAAGAAATGAGTTTTTATTAACATATCGCAGAAGAATTAGAAAAGGAAATTGATCATTATGCCAAAATCAAAAAATAATTTTTTCTTAAGTAGATATGACATAAAAGATGAAAGAATATTAGGAGTTTATGATACATACAAAGAAGCTGTAAAAGAAGTATATGGTTATGAACCGTGACATCCTAAATATGAAAATGCTTATGCTGCTATTTGTGCAAGTGCTAATAATGTTCCAAATAGTAAAGGCGAAAAAAGGTCAGCGTATGGGTTTTGATATAAAATATTTTTTGATAATAAGGCGTGTGATTAATTATGTTAGGAATTTGAATATTTTTTATTAAACGTAAATGTCAAATTTGTCAGTCTATTTTGAATAAAAAATTTGTTGGTAAATTATATTTTAAGTTAAATATTTGTTCAATTCAGTGTAACCGAAAGCGAGTTGATTTGAGTAATGTATCAGGAACCAAATTATAATAAAAGTCCAAATCTGTTTAATTAAAGTAATCAATATTAGACTTCTTGCATAACCTATTAAAATAATTGTAAATATTTTTAAAAAGATACTAATAGCAAATTATAATTTTAATTAATTATGTCTTTTATTTAAAAATT
>NZ_RXFY01000176.1:0-1135 GCF_044714355.1 Spiroplasma sp. ald
TACAAAATACCGTTATATTTACGAATACGTTTTGTCATTTCAAATAAGAAATTCAACGCTAAGGTATTATTTTCATTAATCAATAAATGAGCTTCATCAATGGCAATGCAAATTCATTGTTGCTCTGCAATTGGTAATACTTGGTTTTTCGCTTTGTTTTGTTTAACCACCTTATCTAAAAATGAAAGCATTAAAAACAATTGGGCATTTTGTCGGTTTTTGTTTGCTGTTAATTCGTGGGTATCAAAAACAATCAAATCGCTTTTTAGTGATAAGGTGCTTATTCCGTTTCACAAAGCACCATCAGCCCCCTTAGCAAGTTTTCATAAAACATTGTATAAATGTGATTTGTTTTGTTCGCTTTTTTCTTGTTTTTCAATTAAATCAAACAAATCTGATAGTGTAGGATAGTCACGAGCATTTAATTTATTTAATTCTGTTTTATCTGTAATTTTAAAATCTTTATATAATTTTAAAAGAGTTTGTTGTAATAAACTTAAATCAATATCCATTAAAGAAGGATATAAAATCTTAAACCATTGTTCTAACAACGAAATATGTTCTAATAAGTCATCTGAAAAAATTTCTAACGGATTTATTCGTGCTTTGTCCGATTTACCAATTGGGATAATTTCCCCACCATAATAATTGGCTAATTGGTGGTATTCCCGCTCAGGGTCAATGATATATATTTTTGTGTTATTACAATATAATCAGTTTAATTGCTTTTTAGCATTAAATGTTTTACCACTCCCTGTCATTCCGACAATAAATGCATTACTACTATTTCGAAAACTATCACGGTGTTTTATATCAAAACTTATCGGTTCATCAATATCATTCGTTCCCAAGAGCACCCCACAATTATCATTTAGCGGTGTTGCTACAAACGGATAACTACTTGCAAATGAAATAACGGGCATTTCTTGTCATCATTCAGTGCTGTTTTTGATATTGTTGTTTCAGACAAAATTATATGCTTTTAATTGCTGAAATTTTAATTCATCAGGTATAAAGCCTTTTTTAACCATTTCACTTATTAACATCGTTCTAATACTATCTAGTTCTTTTTTCGTATCAGCAAAACAAGTAAACATAACTGAAACCATTTTCAAGGTTTCACCACCATTTTGAA
>NZ_RXFY01000177.1:0-1056 GCF_044714355.1 Spiroplasma sp. ald
AAATATATTTTATAGGAATTTTAAAATAACTAGGTTATGCAAGAAGTCTAATTTCTAATCGCTCAATCCAAACAACGAAAATAAAAAGTGGTGATGTGATTATTCTTGATGGTATTTTAGGTTTAGCATTAGAAGAAATTCGTAAATTATCGGATATTAAAATATTTATTAAAACAGAAGATGATATTCGTTTTATTCGACGTTTAACACGTGATTTATCAGAACGGGGGCTAACAGTTGAAAGTATTATTAATCAGTATTTAACAACAGTAAAACCAATGCATGAGTACTTTGTTGAGCCAAGTATTAAATATGCCGATATTTATTGTGCCATATTATGAAGGAAATGAAATTGCAATTGATATGATTGCAACAAAAATTAAGGCTTTATTACTTGATAAAAAATAAAAAACCCCATTATTATTGCTTTTTTTAAGGTATAATAATGATTGTTGTAATTAAAAAACAGAGAGGAACGGAGAGAACACCATGAATGAAGAAATTTTGTTAACTAAAGAGGGAATTAAAGACTTACAAGAAGAATTAGATAATTTAATTAATGTTATTCGTCCCGAGGTTATTGAAGAGTTAAAAGAAGCTCGTGCACAGGGAGACTTATCAGAAAATGCTGATTATGATGCAGCACGAAACCGTCAAGCGGAAGTTGAAGGACGAATTAAAGAAATTGAATCACTATTAACAAAAGCAAAAGAAATTAAGGAAGTTAAATCAAAAACAGGAATTATTAAATTGGGGAGTACAGTAACATTTACTAATTTATTGATTAATAAAAAATATGAATTAAAAATTGTTGGTGCTGTTGAAGCTAATCCTTTTGAAAATACAATTTCAAATGAATCACCAATTGCAAAAGTTATTATTGGCAAAAAAGTTGGAGATTTAGTTGAAATTAAGGGAATTCAAGAACCTTATAAAGTTAAAATTTTAACTGTAGAATAAATAATAAAAAAACATTAGACTTCTTGCATAACCTATTAAAATAATTGTAAATATTTTTAAAAAGATACTAATAGCAAATTATAATTTTAATTAATT
>NZ_RXFY01000178.1:0-1070 GCF_044714355.1 Spiroplasma sp. ald
TGATTAAGTTATATTCAATCTGCTTGTTTATTAGCAGTTATGAATTGATATTTACCAAAAGGAGTTAATGACTTAACAGGTAGTGCTTCATTTTCACAAGGTGGTGTAGCATATTCACAAACTAATAATCCCGAAGCAAATGATACTATTACTCGTGATGTTAAAAATGCTTTAAAATTAGCAGGTGAAATTATTGATATTATATCTAGTAAAACAGTATCTAGACCTTATAATTATAGCTTAGATAATTATGCTCATTCATTAGAAGAAGAATATAAACATATTACTAAAAAAACTTTTTATCCAACATTATTATTTTGATTAAAAGAACAATTACAAACAGGTAATTCAATAAATATTACTTATCCAACTATTAATGACTTTTCTAAAATTGATTATAACGAATATATTAAATTTATTGTTCCATTTGATAATGATAGCATTTATTATGATGAAAATAATAAAGTGTGAAAATCTAATACTGGTAATATTATTAATCCAGAATCTATAATGAAAACATTAAATCCTACTGATTTTGCTATTACTGAGGGTGGTAATAATAAAGGAAAAATATCTGTAACAAACGGTTATAATGATGATTTAGCAATTGATGACCCAACTAGTGGCGGTGAATTTGTTAATTATATGAGAACACGACAAATTGGTATTAAATTAATGCCAAATCAAATTGGTAGAGCAAATGCATCTTTTGACCAAAAAACAGGTGAATTAAAAATATGAGACCCAAGTTTCCAAAATAATGACCAAGGTAAAGAATTTAGTATTATTAAAGCAAATGGCACTCCTGAATTAGAAGCAACTGATGATACATTGCCAACTACTAAATATATTAATGAACATTATCAATTAAAAGGTAGTGGTACTAATGATTGACAAGTTGTTAATACTAGTGATTTTAAACCTAATGATACTCAATATATTTTGCCAGTTACTCCTAATGGAATAGACTTCTTGCATAACCTAGTTATTTTAAAATTCCTATAAAATATATTTAAAATAGAAATTATAAGAATCTAAAATTATGAAATTTGATAAATTTGATTTTATTA
>NZ_RXFY01000179.1:0-1040 GCF_044714355.1 Spiroplasma sp. ald
TCATCGTAAAGACATTTTAGAAAAATTAAATTGATGATATGAAACTTATAAAATAAAAGAAAAATTAGATAAAAATGAATTAACAGCAAGTTTAATGGGTAAAACTATCTTTGGTTTATTAGAAACTAATGATGGCAATATTGATTTATGAATTAACCCTTTTAACTTTACATCACGAGTAAGTAAAATAAATGAAATTGAACAAGGTGCTGATATTTGATTAAATTATCATCAATCAGATAGTGGTTTTATTTTAAATTTAATTTGTACCAAAGATAAAATAGTTATTAAAGGTTGACCTAAAAATAATGAAGTAGTTGTTGGGCAAAGTAAAACACAAATTAAAGATGATGTTAGACCTGTTTTAGTACAAGAATTTAAAAATAAATTAGGNATTGTACCTTTTTGAGAAATGATAAATGAACCTAATCCNTTATTTTTATCAACATCAACTACATTAAATCCATGACCTACAATGGCAAATTGTTATAAATTACAATTTGATTTAGAAGATAGTTTTAATATTAAATCAAAAGAAAGATGAGCAAATCGTACGCATTGATATGGNNTATTANATGATGATTTAATGACTGCTTATAACAAAGGTAATAAAAAAGTATTACAAGATGCTTTTGATGATATTTTTATTCAATCAGGTCAATCAGCAGTAGATGGTCAATTATCACAATCTTTACAAGTAGTACAAGGTACACCAACCTTAGAAACATATACNGAAGACCAAAAATCAATTATTGAACAAGTATATTTAGCATGTCATTTTTCTAGTCCTTTTGGTGATAAATCAGATAATGACCAAAATAAAACACAATCTTTATTAACTAAAACCAAAGACTTAGAAAAACAAGCATATTTACAAGCATATCGTAAGCAATATTATACNAAAATGTTTGATACAGTTTTAAAATATTATGGTTTATGAGATGGTGTTGGTGAACGAGAATATGGTTTTGATTTTGTTAGTGCTAGTTTAGTTGACCAAATGCGACAAAATGAATTAATTACTGCTAGATTAGATAATG
>NZ_RXFY01000018.1:0-14782 GCF_044714355.1 Spiroplasma sp. ald
AGATTTTTAACAAAAATCATTTTTCGTGGTGCTGAAATAACTACATAATTTAAAAAAATTATTTTTTTTTGAAAAAATAGTTGCAATTTTTAATAAAAAATATATTATTGACTTAATATTTACTTTACATTAGGAATTATTTTTGCTTTATATTTTAATGGTTGCTGATGTGTTGCTAAATAAGCATCCAAATCTGCTTTCGAATATTTATGATTATTTAAACATAATGTTGCAATTACAATATCAAACACAGGGCCAAGAATTCAAATTCAATTAAAACATACTAAAGCAATTGAACAAAAGCCAACCACAATTCGAGCTCAATAAAGATTTTTTAATCCTAAGATGGCAAAAATTAAGGTAATAATACTAAAAGCTAAGACAAGTTCTTTTTGATAAGGATAATTTAAGATTTTTGACCACATATCACGATAAACATAATATAAAACGGAAAAAATAATATTAAAAATAGCAACTACAATCGCTAGAATCATAGCAATTTTACCTTTTTGATCTAATTGGCGATGTTGTTTAATATTTATCATAATTTTAATTTGATCAACTTTGGTAATATTATTTTCTTTAATTTGCTTACGAAAATAAAATAAGTTATTAATTCAGATATAAAAATATTGAAATGAAGTACATAAGGGAAAATTAACACTGAGCCAACAGCTAATAAGGCAAAACCATTTGTTACATAAAAATTTAAGAAAAAATAAGGAAATAGAGTATTGTCTGGTTGGTGGTCACTATGTCGAATATAACCACGAATTAAAATACAAATTAAATATAGGGTCGGATATAAACAAATTAATCAATAATTAGTTTTATGATGGATTTCAAATTTGTAAAATATATCACCAGCGGTAACAATATAACTTAAAATCATTGCAATCGGAATAATGGTATGCAAAATAAATGTTGAAATTCATTCATAAACACTCATATTTGTTACTATATCACCTTGCACTGCTAATCCTAATCAAAATACTAGCATTGTCATTGTAATATAAACTGTTACCATTAAGCGAATAATAAAATCTGGTTTTGTATTTTTAAATTTTTTTTTTGAAATAAATAAAAAATAAAATAAACAAAAACTAGATAATTTGTTTGTGTTGTAAAATATGAATAATAATGGCTTAAACGCTCTCCATAACTTGGTAACTGCCCATAAATGCCACTTTTTGTTTTTAACGCTAAAATAAAATCACAAACTAAAAAAGCAAAAATTAACATAATACCAATAATACGATAAATTAATAATTTCCGATCTGTAAAAAAATGCTTCATCTTAAAAACTTTTCTTTCTCTAATAATTTATAAAAATAAGTTAATAAAGGATTTTGATTTTATTTGATAATTTATAGTTTTATTTGTAAATCTAATTATTTTTCTTCTTGTCGTTCGACTATAACATTAATAGCTGGTAAGCAGCGATAATGCACTTGTGCTTGGTCAAACATCCGCTTTGCTGCTTGATTATCATCGCTGCCTTCGTATTTGTCATCATCATAAATAACTTCTTTAATTCCAGCTTGAATGATGATTTTTGTACATTCTGCACAAGGAAATAAGGTTGTATAAATTCGACAATTTTCTAAATTTGTTCGTGCACTTAAAATGGCATTTAATTCAGCATGAGCAACATAAGGATATTTTGTTTCTAAATATTCCCCTTCCCGTGCTCATGGAAAATCATCATCATTTAAACCACGGGGTAAACCGTTATAACCTGTCGCAATAATTTGCCCAATTTGGTTAACAACACAACTCCCAACTTGTGTATGTGGATCTTTGCTTCGCATTGCACAAACATGCGCAACACTTAAGAAGAAATCATCTCATGATAAATAATCATTACGTTTTTTTCCTGTTACTGTTGTCATAAATTAAAGATTCCTCCTTTAAAATTAGAAAAGAGATCACTAAAACTAGACTGACTTTGTAACAAAAAGATTGGTCAATTTGCTTTTGGATAAAAATAATAATTATTTAACATTTCCTCAATTGCACTCTTTTCCATCAAACCTGCACGTCAATAACTTAATAATGCGTCAATAATAGCACGATTATAGGGTGGAACATAACGTATTCATAATAATGCAATTGTACTAACCACAATCATTGTTACAATAATAAAAACTGGATATAATATTGTTCAATTAACACGATGTGAACGGTTAAATTCTAAACCATAACCAAGCGCACTACCAACAAAAAAACCAACAAAATTAATTAAATAAAATGAATAACCTAAAAAGATTGGCATTATTAGCAACCACAGCATAATAATTAAAGTTCGTTGGTTGGCAATTAACACCCCTAAATCTTCTTTACCATAGTTATAACTAAACAAACTTCCTCATAAAATTGCTAATAAAATAGTTGATCCGCCAAAAATTCAATTTGGTAATACGGCTGCTAAAAATACTCCGGCTAAGGGGATCCCAACTACTAAAATGACTGATAATCGTCAACGCCCCAACAAAGCTTCTGCATAACGAGCAACACTAAAAATCATAAATAAATTTAAAACTACTAACAATGGGTTACTGGAAAATAAAACATATGTTCATAATCGCCATCATTGATTATTTCAAATTAATAAATCACGAGTAACACTACCATAAACTAATTGCGTTGCTCCTTCACTTAAGCCTTGAGTATTAAAAATTTGCGCACCAAAAAAGATTCCAACAATTGGAATAATTAATAATAAAGCAATTAAAACTCATGTAACACCAAGGTTATTGACACTTAATTTATCACTTAGTTGCTTTAAATTTTTTGTTAATTTACTATTAGGGTCTTTAATCCCATCTAAAATTTCCTCAGTTGTCATCCCCGCCATTGAAGTATCATTTTCATTATTTTCTTGCAACATTGTAATGTTCGGATAATAAGTACTTAAACGGTCAAGATAATTATTTTTGTCAACAAATAATGTTACATCGCCACTATCATCTTTATAAATCTGCGAACGATTTTCAATTAAAATAATTGATAAAATAGTAAGTTTTGCGCGTTGAAATTTTTTATTTAAAAAAGTCTTTAACGTTTGCACAACCTCATCATTAATGATGAAATCATTAAATTTACCACTAAAATTATCAATAATTTTAATAATTTGAAATTCTTTACTATCAACTTTATATAAATAAACATTATTATTATTATTATTGCGTGGTTTACTTTTATAAACATTGTATTTTTCTTGTTTTAAAAAATAATCAACTAGAGATAATTTATCTTTATCAAAACTCATTGTTTTCTATCCTTTCGCGCATAATATTGCTAATCTTTGTTCAAACTCTTGTGGTAAGGCTGCTGTAATGGTCAGAGTTTCTTTAGTAACTGGATGAATAAATCTTAATTGATACGCATGCAGATATTGTCCAAAACTTTCTTTTTTATCAGCGGCTGTGCCATATAACGGATCACCAACAATAGGATGGTTAATGTATTTTAGATGGGCTCGAATTTGATGAGTTCGCCCGCTTTCTAATTCACACTTTATATAAGTATAATCATTAAAGCGTTCAATTACAAGAATATTAGTTACTGCTTTTTTAGAATTTTTTGCTGTAACTGTCATTTTCTTGCGATTATTAGGGTCACGGCCAATTGGCGCATCAATTTTAGCGCGATTTTCAATAATTTGACCATGAACAAGCGCTAAATAGCGGCGTTGTAATTGCTTTGTTTGAATTTGTTGTTGTAGTTGATGATGAACAACATCATTTTTAGCAATAATTAAAGTTCCTGTCGTTTGGCGATCAATGCGATGGACAATTCCTAGACGTTGCTCACCACTGGCAGTTGACCATTGCACTCCTCGTGCTAATAAAGCATTAACTAAAGTATCATTCTGGTGTCCTGGTGCTGGATGAACAACTAAATTATTTGGTTTATCAATCACCATTAAATAACTATCTTCATACAAAATTGTTAATGGGATTGGCATTGGTGTTAATTCACTTGCTTTAGAATTTGGAAATTCAATGCGAACATGGTCTCCAATTTGACTAACATAATTTGCCGGCACAACTTGTCCATTAACTTGAACTTTCTCTTGCTTAATTAATGCTTGGATTTTAGTTCGCGAAAAAGGAGTGGGATTTGTTTTAAAATAATCAGTTAAAATTTTATCAATTCGAGCTGATGAAGAAACAGTAAAGGTAATCTTAGTCATTTGGTTCAAAATGCTCTTCGCGTTTGCTTCGTGCTCGCTCACGATAAAACTGAATAATTTCAATAATAATAGCAAAAATTAAGACAATAACACCAAAAGTTACTCAAGTATCAGCTAAATTAAACACACTATAAGGGGAAAATAAAATTCATGCTAGAAAATCAACAACCCCACCATGGTTTCACATACGGTCAATTAAATTACCAAACCCACCAGTTGTAATCATCATTAAACCAACAGCAGCAGTTTTATTATTAATATATAAAAGAATACTAAATGCAAACAAAGTAATAAAAACTGCACCAATAATAACAAGCGGAAGATTATCAGCATTTGTTCCAAAAGCAATTCCTTTATTAACCATAAATTTAAAATTAATAAATCCATCCAAAAATTTAACTTCGGGAGCTGCTGGGTCATGGAACAATAAATCAAAAGCTAATTGCTTCGTAATAATATCTAATATTAATAACGAAATAAAAATTGGTAGACAAACTTGGAGTTTATATTTTCAAATATAATCTCGATTTTTAAAATGGTCTTTAAAATCATATCAAAATTGTTTTGTTCGTTCTTTCATTTGCTTTTGACTCCTTTTTCGTTTTATATATTATCGCACATTTTTTATCGATAAAACATTAAAACAGCGATCACAAATTTCATTATTTTGGACATTTAAATGATTATAAATTATTCAACAACGTTGGCATTTTAAACCAGCTTTTTCTTGAACTTTTAAAAAACTAGTTTCATATTCTGTTAAGTTCTGATGGTCAGTAGTAAAAATAATTTCACTAACAATAAAAATTTGATATAAATCCTTAATTGCTGCTAAACTTGCATAGGCTGGTTTTAAAGCAATCGTTACTTGACATTCTAATGATTTTTTAATTTCTTTTTGTTCACGACGACATTCTAATTCTTTATTAACATCATCTCGTAATTTCAGCACTTGGTCTCATTTTGCAATTAATTTATCATTAATAGCCATTGTTAAAACAAAATTTTCTTCTAAATGAACCGAGCTTTGTTGGTCGGGATATGTAATAAAGCGATGACTTTCTTCAACTGTATGCGGAATAATTGGTTTTAAAACATCAACTAAAATCCGATATAAATAATATAATGTTGTTTGTACCGCACGACGACGCGGTGATTTCATTTCCTCAATATATAAAATATCTTTTGTAAAATCTAAATAAAATTTTGATAATGTTGTGGTAACAAAATTATTAATTAAAGTATAAACATTATTAAAATTAAATTCTTCATAACTTTTATTTACTTTTTGTTGAAATTCCTGCGCTAAATGTAACACATAATAATCAACCTCTCCTAATTTTGATTGTAAATCAGTTGCTGGATTAAAATCATTTAAATTTGCTAATAAAAACCGTAATGTATTACGAATTTTTCGATAAGCTTCCGCAATTTGTTTTAAAATTTCTGGCCCAATTTTAACATCATCACGATAATCAACCGAAGCTACTCACATTCGTAAAATATCAGCCCCATACTGGTCAGTAATTGCTAATGGTGAGATAACATTTCCCAATGATTTACTCATTTTGCTGCCTTTTTCATCATTAGCAAAACCATGTGATAAAACAACTTGGTAAGGAGCATGACCTGTCGCCACAACCGAAGTAATTAATGATGAATTAAATCATCCTCGAAATTGGTCAATTCCTTCCAAATAAACATTAACGGGATGGGGTAAATGATATTCTTTTGTTACTGCTAAATTACTAACACCACTATCAAATCAAACATCCATAATATCTTGCTCTTTTCGTCAATTGCGATTTTGATAAGCTGGTGGCAACAATTGATCAGTACTTCATTCAAATCAAATATCAGTTGTTTTTGTTTTGGCAAATAAATTAATTACATGTTCAATTAATTCTGTTGTAAATTGTGGTTGATTATTTTCATCGTAAAAGGCAATAATTGGTACACCCCATAATCTTTGACGAGAAATACATCAATCCTGACGATTTTCAATCATTGTTTCCATTCTTTTTGCTGCTCATTGTGGATTTCATTGTACTTGTCTAATTTCTTTTAATAATTCTGGCTTAATTTTTTCAATTGAAACAAATCATTGTGCCGTTGCACGATAAATAACTGGTTTTTTTGTTCGTCAATCAATTGGATAACGATGTTTTGTAAATTTTAATTTTAACAAAGCGCCATTTTGTTCTAATCGTTGACCAATCATTTTATTTGCATCTTCATAATAAACACCAACTAAACTATCATCTGCTACTTCTGGAGTATATTTTCCAGTATCATCTAATGGTGCAAAGATTGGAACATTGTTCGTACGGGCAATCAAATAATCATCTTCACCAAATCCCGATGCGATATGGACAATTCCTGTCCCAGCTTCAACAGTAACATGGTGGCCAAGAACAACAGAACTATCGCGGTCATATAAAGGATGTTTTGTAATAATTTCAACTAATTTAGCACCAACTACTTCTTGTACAATTTTAACTTTTTTCCAATTTAATAATGTTTGTAACTCGTCAAATAAAGCCTTAGCAAATAAGTATTTTTCACCTTCAACAAGAACTTCAACATAAACAACATCTTTTCCAACCGCTAACAATTGATTCATTGGAATTGTTCATGGTGTTGTTGTTCAAATTAAAAATTTTGTTCCTGGTTTAATCACCTTATTTCCTGTTGTTACTGTAAAAGTTACATAAATTGATGGTGATGTTAAATCAGCATATTCAATTTCTGCCTCCGCTAAAGCTGATTCACTTGAAGGTGATCAATAAATTGGCTTTAATTGCCGATAAACTATTTTTTTTTGAACCATTGTTTGAAATAATCGTAATTGTTCTAATTCATATGGCAAATCTAATGTTACATATTTTTGCTGAAAATCACTAAACAAACCTAATCAACTAAATTGCGTAATTTGTTTTTCAATTTGGTCTAAAGCATATTGACGACAAATTTGGCGAAAGGCAACTGGTGGAGTTGTTTTCCGATCAACCCCGCTTTTAACAACAGCAGTTTCAATTGGCAAACCATGCGTATCTCAGCCACAAATTCATGGACTATAAAATCCTTTTTGATTATAATAACGAACAATAAAATCTTTTAAAATTTTGTTTAACGCATGACCAACATGTAAATCCCCATTTGCATAAGGAGGACCATCATGTAAAATAAAGGGTTGGTTGTTAGCATTATGTTGATAGCGCCCTGAAACAACATTTGTTTTAAGTCACTCTAACTGAATTTGCGGTTCTTTTCCTGCCAAGTTAGCTTTCATCTCAAATAAGGTATTGGGAGTTAATAATGTATCTTTATAATTCATCAGTGTTTTTTCCTTTCTGTCATAAAAAAAGTAAGACTATAAGAGCGCAAATGCACGGTACCATCTTACTTTATAAATATTGTAATAATATTTACCTTTTTTTCTTTATTTTAAATTGTAAAAACAAGAGATAATTATTTGTCTTTTATGATTAGCTCACATCATCCTAATCTTGCTGTAATAAAACGAGCAAATAACCGTGGTTTGTTTTCTTATAAATAAATATTACACTATTTATTTAATTTTGTTAATAATTTCTTTTTTAATCAATTCTGTAATTCGTTCACCATCATTAATGGAAAAGGCATAAATGCGCTTATTTCGTTCTAAAAAATCATCAATTACTTTTAACACATTCTGGGGATTATGCCGATTATGATCAATGTCATCAAGTAATACTGCAATTTCTTCTTTAAAAGCATAAGAAAAATCAACTGCTTTCATAATAATCCGTCCTGCATTATGACTTGCAACTTCAAATGTTTCGCGTGATTTTTCAATATTATACCGTGAAATATGCTCTAAATGTTGTAATTCTTGTAAACGCAACATTAATTGGCGATTATCGTATGTTAATTTTTCTATAATTTCATTTTGTTCATAAATAATTGTCCGTAAATCTTTCTCTTGTTCTGCCATATTTTCCCTACTTTATGCAAACTTTGCAATTGTAATTCGATAATGTTGATTTTTTGATGGTAAAATTGCATTAATTTTAAAACGACCATACCGTTTTATTGATATTATAATATCACAAGCAACTTGAAAAGTCTTATTATTTACCACTGAAAAATTAACATAAACATAATTTTGTTCAACATATTTTTGTGCTTGTTGGCGTGAAACATTGCAAAGGGCACTTACCACAGCATCTAAGCGTAAACTTTTTACTGTTTTTACAAAAACAGTAAATTGATATTCAATAACAACAGGGACAGGGTTAATAGTCCAAGTTAATAAGTTCTTTTGAATAATTAATGGAGCATTAATAAACACTGGCATAATTTTCTTTAAAACGCTTAAATATAAATCATTTGCTGTGATATATAAATCACCAATCACTCGCATTTCTAATTGTAATTGGTTTAAAATAAAACCAAGCACCTGATGATGTTGAAAAAAATGCGGTGTTGGTTGTTTCGCATGTAAAATAACCATATTATCGTGCTTAGCATTAAAACTAACTGTTGCTCGAAAACCATTTGTTAATGGTTTATGAATAAAATAATTAGTAATGTTTTCTTGTACCAAGATTGCTTGCAAAATTGCAATTTGACGTAAATCAAGAAAATCTGTGTTAACAACTTGCCCACGGTGGGCTTGTTCACATCATCCTTTAATTTTATTAATTAATTCATAATCTTGCTGATAATGTTGCAATAATTGTGTCTTATTAAGCATTTTTTTGAATTGTAAATTGATAAGTTCTATGTTCAATTTTTTGAACATCACCATTAAAAGCATACATCATACCACTAATAAAATCTAATAGCCGTACCCGTTCTCCTTTTGGTAACTTCTCTAAATGAACAATTAATTGCCCTTTTGTCAATAATAAATCAGCCATTTTGGGAGCATCATTATAACTATCAGCAATAAAACCAGTTGTAAGTACACTTGTGTTACTACTAACTTCAGAAGAAGGCTGTACTTCGCTTTCACGCTCAAAATTCACCTTTTGAAAGGGTGTTTCTGGGGCAAGAACAGGTTTTGTTAATGGTTGTTCTAATGGTTGATCACTATGGACAATTGGTGCGGTTGGGCTATCATTAAAATCAATTCGTGGTTGAGATTCGTAAATACTTCGTTGTTTTTTCTTAAAAATGCTCATTATTATCAACTACGACGAACAAATGGTGGTAAATCATCATCATCGTCATGTTCAACGACTTGATTATTATTAACATGTTTTCGTCACGCATTAATCCGACGGTTTGCATTCGCTGTTTCACGTTCAGCATTTTCAGATAAATTAGTGAAATAACTTGGCCGTTTACGAGCAACATCTTGATCATTGTCATCACTAACCTCAGCATCCCGTGTTGGGCGTGGTGCTGGTGCTTCGTATTCTTCCATTGAAGCACGATAACCATTATCTAGATTAGTAAAATTTTGTTCTTCATCGAACCCAGTTGCAATGACAGTTACAATCATTTCATCATCTAAATGCTCATTAACTGCTGTTCCAAAAATAATATTAACTTCGCCACCAATTGCTTGTTTAACAATATCAACAGCATCATTAGCATCATTTAAGGTTAAGGTATTACCACCAGTAACATTAATAATAGCATCACGAGCACCACGAATTGATGCTTCTAATAATGGAGAAATAATTGCTTTATTAGCAGCTTCAATTGCTTTATCTTTACCTGAACCAATCCCAATGCCAAATAAAGCATTCCCTTTATTTTTCATCACGGTCTTAATATCTGCAAAGTCTAAATTAATTAAGGATGGTACTGCAATTAAATCAGTAATGGTTTGAACTCCTTGGCGTAAAATATTATCTGCTTCTTTGAATGAATCTTTTAATGGGACACCACCAATTACTTCTAATAAGCGATCATTTGAAATAATAATTAATGAATCAACATGTTTACGTAGTTCTTCGGTTCCTTGAATAGCATAACTATTGCGCGCACGTCCTTCAAATGAAAATGGCGTTGTAATAATTCCAACGGTTAAAGCACCCTGTTCTCTGGCAAGTTTGGCAATAATAGGAGCAGCCCCAGTTCCAGTTCCACCACCCATTCCAGCGGCGACAAAAACCATATCTGCCCCTTTTAAAGCGTCTTTAATTTCCTCTGCTGATTCAATTGCTGCTTGACGACCAACATCAGGATTAGCACCTGCTCCTAGCCCTTTTGATGTTTCTTTACCTAATACAATTTTATTTTTTGATTTTGAAACACCAATAATCTGGGCATCAGTATTAGCAACAATAAATTCAACCCCTTGTACGCCTGCTTCAATCATCCGATTGACAGCATTATTACCAGCACCACCAATACCGATAACTTTTATTGACGCGACTTGTTCATAATTATCAAAATTGTCCATAACCTTAATTCCTCCATTTTTTATATATTACTATTTATTTAATATTTTGGTAGTATTTTTATTGATATTGTTGCGAACCGTTTAAATGCTGGTTACTTAGCGGCATAACCCCTTGTGCCGGATTAGCATTGCCACCTGGTTGATGATGCTCACCATATTCGTCATTTCGTGGTCCTTTTTTATCACCATTATTATTTAAATAACGAATATAACGATGATCAACCGATTGAATATTTGTTGCACTAACTTTATTTGCTAAATGTTGATAATAAATATTTCCCAATAAGCCAATACATCATGTTTCTTTTGCTCCTAATGTTGAAGCAATATAAACGGTAACATTTTTATCTTTATTTAATGCCAACAAATTTTCTTTAAACCCACTAATTCGTAAAATTTCACCAACAACAACCACTGGATAGTTATAGTGCCCTAAGCTATTAGCTAACTTTTCACTCAATGTTTCCATTTCTTCTGTTAAAACATGATTAACAATTCGTTTTAAATCATAATGGGTAAAATTTAATTGTGTTTGTTGCTGTTGATCATATTTGCTATAAATAATTAAATTATCTTTACTATTATTATTTAAATTAATAATTTTATATAAATATTTTAGTGCTTGCTTATTATCACAACTTAAGACATTACGTAATCGCGTAATTATTTTTTTAATACCACCCGGAGTAATAATTTGTTCACATAAAGTTTCACGAATAAAAACATAAGCGATAGTATTATCATAATCTCAATTAATAATTGTAATTCCATTTTGCAAATCAACTGGTGATGCAATATTTCACGCAAGACTAAACCCTTCTGGAAGGATACCCATAACTTCAATTTTGGCATATTTAAGTGTCGCAAAAATACTTTGAACAATCTGTTTTTTTGTTACATAAACAATTGCCTTAATACGTACTTTGTGCGCCGCCTGCCCTATTGGTGGCGCTGATAATGCTTTTTGTTCATTAAGAATGTAACGATATGGTCTAATAAAAAAAGCAGTTTCATCATCTAATAAAGGAACTTCTTTTGCTAATGTAATTAATGAATCAATATCATTTTTCGTAATTAGACGATCATGTGTTAAATTTAGCATTTTGGTTGAAGTTTTAATTGTCATATTATTTGCTGGAATACTAATTGCCACCCGTTCAATTACAATTCCTAATTGTTGATTTGCATCTTTAATTAAATTAACTAATTTTTTAGCCACATTTTTTTCATCAATAATGATACCATTATCACAAAAATGATATTCAAGATGCCTTTTATAAAGCACTTTAATTTGTGATTCAGTATAAACACCAACCATAAAACTAAAACTATAATTTTTAATTTCTAACACAGAATATACTTCTTTTAACTTATAATCCACTTCGTTCACCTCCTTTTCAAATTTTAGAATATTATTTCAGCCGTTCTAATATTCTTAATTTAGCACTTGTACTTCGATGGTTGTTTGTTTGTTCAGTTACCGAAGGTACAATTGCTTTCTTAGTAATAATCTGATAATCACTTTCAAAATGTGATATTACTGGTAGCTGTTGATTTATTTCATAATTAGGATCTTTTGTTAAACTTTGAAAATATTTTTTAACAATACGATCTTCTAATGAATGAAACGAAATTACAACTAACCTACCATGCACCGCTAATAAAGTTGTTGCTTGTCGTAATGATTCTTGTAAAATAAATAACTCTTGATTTACTTCAATTCGTAATGCTTGAAAAACTCGTTTTGCTGGATGTTTTGCCTTTTTTAAAATCTTTTGTGGCAAACTTTTTTTAATAATTTCAACAAGATGGAAAGTAGTAACAATTTCTTGTTCATTACGAGCAATAACAATGTTTTTTGCAATTACTTTTGCAAATGGTTCTTCACCATAATCTTGAAAAAGTTTTACTAAAGCTTCTTGCGAATAAGTATTAACAATGGTTTTTGCTGTTAATCCTTGATGTTGATTCATCCGCATGTCCAATGGACTATCATAGCGATAACTAAAACCACGGTTATCATCATCTAATTGTGGTGATGATACTCCGAGATCATATAAAATACCATTAACTGCTTTAACATGTCGTAGTTGTAATTCAGCAGCTAAATTAACAAAATTATTTTTAATAATTTCATAATTACGATATTTACTCTTCTGCAAAATTTCTTCAGAAGCAACAATTGCTGCTTCATCTTGCTCAAAGCAATATAACTTTCCATTTGGAAGATGCTTTAAAATTTCAAGACTATGTCCGGCTCGCCCTAAGGTACAATCAACATAAATTCCATTGTTTTGAACATTTAAACCGGCAATTGCTTCTTGTAATAAGACTGTCTGATGTTTAAATTCCATACGTTAAATTTTTTCCTCAAAATTTTTTGCCGCTTCTTCGATTCCTGGTGCTTGTTCAATGTATACTTCTCAAACTTTCGGATCTCATAATTCCAAGTGGTCATTGTTTCCAATAATAACAACATCTTTTGTAATATTTGCTTTATTTTGCAAAATGGACGAAATTTTAATTCGTCCAGCATTATCGAAAGTAGTTTCATCAGACATTGACATAATTTTTCGTGTCAAAGCCCTTCCTTCGGCTGTGGCTTGTCCAGTTGAAGCAACTTTTTCTGTTCACTTTAACCATTCAGCTTCATTACGAACATCAATACAACCATCAAAACCAAGAGAAATAAAGACTTTATCATCTTTAAACTGTTCTCTCATTTTAGAAGGAATTGTTAATCGTCCTTTATCATCTAATGTATGATTGTAAGTTCCTAATAATGCCATTTTGTCCCATTCTCCCCCACTTTCATACATATTGTATTATACTCTTTCCCATATTGCAACACTTTTCCCAAAAAATTTTTTACAAAAAAAGTCCTACTACTGGACCAATAATTTAAAGGCTTTTTTAAGCAAGATAAATTATAAATACAACATTAGTTAAAAAAAAGAATCTCTTGATCCTTTCCTATAATTAGTTATTATAACCTAATCAACTCTAATAACTTTTTTATCCTTATAATATCCACATTCACGACAAACTCTATGTGGTTTAATTAATGCTCCACAATTTTTACATGCTATCAAAGTTGCTCCAACTAATTTAAAATGTGTTCGGCGTTTTCTTTTTGCCTGTTTGGATGTTTTTCGAAATGGTACCGCCATTATTTCTCCTCCTTTGTTGTTTTAACTAATTTTCCGTGTAATTGTTCTCATCGTGAATCCGCTTGAGCTGCTTGATACGCTGCAAATTCTTCCTCAGAAAAAACTTGCCAAGTTGAATCACCACCAATTATTTTATCACTATTTTTAGATAAATTAATAGGAATGTTCATAATTATTTCATCTCATGCACATTTTATTATATCAAAATTTTGCTCATTTAAGTAATTAATATCACTTTTTTTATAAAATTTAAAACTATACTCATCATTTCATTCTAAATTAATTGAAACAGCAAAATTTTCTAATGTCTGAGCATCCTCAACAACAACTTCGCCAATAATTGTTGCAATAATATTAATTGCATTAAGATTTGGATGATAAGTAATTATTCCCTTAATATTAACATCTTTGATTCCTCTAATATTAACCGAATAATCTAGTAATTCTGGGCTAATATTTAATGGTATATCGACACTAACTTGCGGTTGTCTAATAAAATCTGTTTCTGTATAAATCATTTTGTTCCCTCATTATTTTGTTGACTTTTGTTGCCAAATTTGAATAATCTTACCCTAATAAATCTTTTGTTAAATTATTCATTAATATAATATAATATATTTATACATTTATTTTTATAAAATAGACTTCTTGCATAACCTAGTTATTTTAAAATTCCTATAAAATATATTTAAAATAGAAATTATAGGAATTTAAAATTATGAAATTTGATAAATTTGATTTTATTAATGATAAAGAATTATTCCGATTAACAGGAATAAAACAAGCCACTTTTAATAAAATGTTAGATATTTTAAAGGTTGCTGAAATAGAAAAATTTAAAAAAGGTGGCAAAGCTAACAAATTATCACTAAAAAATCGATTATTTATGACTTTATCGTATTGACGAGAATATCGTACTTTTTTTCATCTTGGTAAAAGTTTTGATATTAGTGAGGCTAGTTGTTATCGCAATGTCAAATGAATTGAAGATATTTTAATTAAAAACTCTGATTT
>NZ_RXFY01000180.1:0-1028 GCF_044714355.1 Spiroplasma sp. ald
AGATTCCTATAATTTCTATTTTAAATATATTTTATAGGAATTTTAAAATAACTAGGTTATGCAAGAAGTCTATTAAAAACCAAAGCATGAGAATTTTGACATGAGTTTTTAACTTTTTATTTGCCAAGTTTAAGATAATTTTATTTTTATTTAAAACTAAATTAAGTGACTTAACAATTTTATTTTAAATTAAAAAAACACTGATAAACATCAGTGCAAGTTATTTAATTAACGTAAAACTTGATCTAATAATTTTTGTCATTTTTGTGACTCTTTTTCTCATGATTCTTTTGATAAAATTATTTTTCGCTCACGCATTGCTTTTTTAACACGTGAAATATTTGTCAAACGAGCTTGTTTTTTAGCACGTTCTTCATATAAAGCATTATTTTTAGCAATTTCTTCTTTCCGTTTTTGTTCTAATAAAGCAATTTTTTCTTGTTCAATCTTATCAACATCTTTAAGTTTTGATGCTGCTTTAAGTTCTTTTTCCTTTGCTAATTTAATTTTTTCTTCTCATTTTTTTGCTGCAATAGCACATGCTTCATTATTTTTTTTAATTCATTCTTCATGCATTAGTTTTTCTTTTGCTGCTTTTATATCAGTTTTAGTAGTTAACTCTTTTCCTTCCTCAATAATTTGATTTATTAAATCAACTACTGGTAATTCTTCTTGCATAACAATTTTCTTTTTTATTGCCATAAATAAACTCCTCATCTTTTTATGTTTCGTTTCCTATATAAGAATATTTATTGATATTTCTACATAGACTATTGTTATTATATCAAAAAAAATAAAAAATTTAAAATATTCTTTTTGTGTATTCTATATATTTTGATTCAAAGGTAAAAAATGGTAAAAAGGGAGTAATATAATGCTAACATTTAACAATAAAAAATTAGATCAATTAGTTGCAAACTTTATTCATTAGACTTCTTGCATAACCTAGTTATTTTAAAATTCCTATAAAATATATTTAAAATAGAAATTATAGGAATCTAAAATTATGAAATTTGATAAATTTGATT
>NZ_RXFY01000181.1:0-802 GCF_044714355.1 Spiroplasma sp. ald
AATCCAATTAAATGGATATAGATGAGGAACAATGATAACTATTTCAGAAAGTGCAGAAGCAATAACAATAGAAAATTTTGAAAAGTTTATTATTGATAGTTTAGCAATAGAAGTACAAAATGCTATTGAATATGCTATTGCAAAAGGACAAGGATCTGCAAAACTTGAACCACAAGGAATAATTACTAATACTAATATTCTTAAACATAAATTAGCAACAACTGAAAAAAAATATTTCTTATGATACAATTCAAAAAATTATTTCTTTACTTCCAACTGGTTATCATAATAATGTTAAGTTTATTATGAATAAATCTACTTTCTTTACACAAATTCAAGCAATTAAAGATAAAAATGAAAGACCAATTTGAAACCACACAAAAAGTGATGAAACATTAAAATACAATATCTTTGGTTATGATGTTATTTTATGTGATGAATATCCAGAATATTCAGAAACAGAAAAATCAACATTTATAACATTTGGGGATTTAAGTCAATATAAATGAAACTTTCAAAAACAATTAAACATTACTAAATCAACAGACTTCTTATTTTATCAAGATTTAATCGCATACAAAGCAACATTCATTGCCGATGGAAATACTGTGGCAAAATGTCATTTGTTAATGTAGTAAGAGAGTAAAAAGGAGATAAATTATTATGCTAGTAGAAACAACAACAGAATTTTTAAATTATATTAGACTTCTTGCATAACCTATTAAAATAATTGTAAATATTTTTAAAAAGATACTAATAGCAAATTATAATTTTAATTAATTATGTCTTTTATTTAAAAATT
>NZ_RXFY01000182.1:0-1043 GCF_044714355.1 Spiroplasma sp. ald
ATTTTAATTTAGTAGAAAGACATGATTTAAAAGAATATTTAGAATCCGAAAAATTTAAAAAGAAAAATGGCACACCTAATTATTCTAAAATAGGAAAAGTAATGAATAAAAGTCGTAATACTATTAGATTAGAGGCTAAAAGACTTAAAGAAGAATACGATCCTAAAAAAGCGAATGATGATTATAAAAATAAAAGAAAAAAATCTATAAAATATACTAAAATTAGAAAAAAAGTTGTAAATCACATAAGAAAAATTTTAAGTAAAAGACGCTATTCACCGATGTTAATTATCTTTGAATATGAAAAAAAGTATAATGAAAAGTTTCCATTTTCGCATGTGACACTTTACAAATATATTGATCATGGGGTTTTTGATGAAGAAGATAATGAAATTAAGAAAAAATTACCATTTAAAGGTAAAAAATTTAAAACAAAAAAGAGAAAAGATGATCGTGGTCAATTGACTAATATTAGATTTATTGAAGAAGCAGAACATGAAAAAGGTACTTTTGGTTGATTTCAAATGGACTGTATAGTTGGTAAAGAACATCAGTCTGCTTGTTTAACTTTTACAGAAGAAAAAAGTTTGTATACTATTTGTTTTAAATTAAATTAACATAATTCAGAAGAGGTTAATAAAGCCATTGAAAGTATTTTTAAAAATAAACTTTATAAAGAAAATATAAAAGGAATTATAACTGATAGAGGAAAAGAATTTTCAAACTGAAAAGGAATTGAAAAAATTACTGGAACTAATGTTTATTTTTGTGACCCCGGTAAACCAAAACAAAAACCTAAAATTGAAAGAATGAATAGAGATATTAGAGAATATCTTATTAAGGGAACAGATTTTAACAATATTACTCAAAAAGAAATTAATAAAGTTATGAAAATTATTAATGAGAAACCACGACCGAGTTTAGGTTGATTATCCTCCAAAGAGGTATTTTTACAAAATATTTAGTAATTAAATTATTAATTTTAGATTTTTAACAAAAATCATTTTTCGTGGTGCTGAAATAACTACATAATTTAAAAAAAT
>NZ_RXFY01000183.1:0-1033 GCF_044714355.1 Spiroplasma sp. ald
AATCAAATTTATCAAATTTCATAATTTTAAATTCCTATAATTTCTATTTTAAATATATTTTATAGGAATTTTAAAATAACTAGGTTATGCAAGAAGTCTAATAAATAATTATGAGCTAGATTTTGATAATATGGTTCAGAAAAATCAAATAAAGACATTACCTTATCAGCTAAAATAACTTTATTTTTGTTTGTAAAAGGGCTATATTCCGTTGATCCACCAATTTCTCAAATAAAAGCATTAGGGTCTAGTTGTTTAACTTTATCAATTAAATCAATATTCCCTTTACCATCAATAATAATTGTGGTTTCACGAAATTTAAACCTTAATTCTTTTATAATTTGCATTAATGTCGTTGTTTTACCACTATCAGTAGTTGTCAACAAGGATAATGTGTTGAGATAAATTTGATTTTATTAAGCCAAAGTTTTTGTTTAAATTAAGCAAATTGCTTTGTGAAATTTGGTTAAATTCTTGTGCTATTTTCTTTGCTTTTTTCTTTTGTTCAACAATGCCAATTGTTATTGCTAACCCGATTAGAATAGGTATTCCAACGGAAATTATTTTATTGCCGATTTCTTGCAAACTAGTTGATAAACTTGTCGCTAGTAACATCATATTATTTATCTCCTTTTTGTTTTGCTTCGCATTCTTCATCATCTTTTTTCATTTGAGCAATATCTTTTTCTGTTTTTGCAACAAAGACTTTTTCTTTTTTCTTGCGGATTAGTTTTAAAATAAACGGGTCAACCACAAACCGTTTAAACAACCAAACAAGAAGAGCAAGACCCGCCAGCGACCCAACAACAAGACCAACAATTGCCCAACCAGCTAGTCCTTTTTTATTATTGTTAGTTATCGGTTCTGGATTTGGAATTGAGGATATTGGTTGATCTTTTTGCTGTATTGAAATAGTTTTGGTGGTAAAACTTAGCAATTTTGTACTACCATCGACTGCTTGAACCTTGACATCTTTGCTCGTCGTTCAATCACCCACAATAAGATTATCAACGCCGATAACATAGTCAGTGTT
>NZ_RXFY01000184.1:0-960 GCF_044714355.1 Spiroplasma sp. ald
TAATTAAAAACTCTGATTTTCAACAACTTACTGGTAAAAAAGCACTAATAAATGATTATTTTATTGATAAAACAATTATTTTAATAGGTTATGCAAGAAGTCTATTATTTAATTTTAAATCTGCCATAATTAAATTTCCTCTAATTCTATTTCTTCAATTAAATTATCAATATACTCATAAGCACTATCTTCTGAATAACATTCTTCTAATGCTAAATTAAATAAATCTTCCTCTGTATAAAATTTGCCTTCTTCATCTTTTCACATATTATTCATATCCTTGTCATTTAATATTTTCATTTTCTAAATCAATAATAGTTGTTCTAAAAGAAGAGTTTTCTTCCGCTGTAATTTTTGCTTCTTCTAATGTATAAAAAAATAAAGTATTTGTTGTATATTTAGTATTAATTACTAATAAGTATCTTTTATTCATAATTTATCACCTCGTAATTTGCTTCTTCATCTTCTAAATAATCACTAATTAAACCTTTAACTTCATCAATTTCATATCATTTCAAATTTAAGTTAAAATCTACTGGCAATGAAACATTACATACATATCGTTCTTCATTACCAAATTTAAGATATAAATATAATTCTCAACCCATATCATCTTGACTATTAATTTCCGCATAAATAATATTTTTATTACTAATTTTTAATGCTTTATTATTAATTCATTTTTCATTTAAATAATCACCAATACAATATGACATTTTTAATTCCTCCTAATTTTGTTTCCCTAATGCTCAATATTCATCAGTCATATCTTCAAATGATACTGAATAACTTTTAAGCATTAATTTTTGTAATTTATTTTCTTGATTGCATTTTGAACAATAACCTCAATATCTTTTTTTAAGACAAATTTTATTTTTCATATAAACCTCCTAAATTATTGCTTTACCAAATTTGATATATTTATGTAAAAATAATGAAAATCACTATTTACTGATTGTT
>NZ_RXFY01000185.1:0-885 GCF_044714355.1 Spiroplasma sp. ald
TTAAAATTATAATTTGCTATTAGTATCTTTTTAAAAATATTTACAATTATTTTAATAGGTTATGCAAGAAGTCTAATATAAAATTACATCTCTTAAACGAAACTAAGGGGGGTGTATCAGTATATGCACAGTATTATGGTTGTGAAAATGAAACTAAAATAAACTATATTCCCCCAGTAATTAACATAACAGATAGGAGAAAAATATAATGGCAATGTTATATGAATATAGTTATCTTAATGAGATAGTAGTTAGTTTATTAGAAAATAAAGAATATATAGCAGATAAGATTAATTTAGCAGGTAGTCGTAAAGCGGGTAAAACATATAGTATTTATGAATTAATAGCATTATTAAGTTGTTTTGTATTAGCAAATAAAGATAAAAAAATAGCAATATATGGTTTTAGATTAAATAGTGCTGATACTGCTGAAATGCAACAAGATATTCAAGATGCATTAGATAAAGTTGGTTTAATCCTTATATTAGGTAAAGGAACAGCAAGAGCAAATGGTGCTGATTTATGTATTATTTGACTTGAAGAAGCAAATGAATTTAGTAAATCAGAAAAAGAAGCAATTATGCAAGCAGTTCGTGATTATAAAAAATTAATATTAATTACAAGTACTAACCCTGATAGTATTTATCAAGATCATATAGATTATTTAAACAAATTATTACCTTTTAATCGTAAATAATTAGAAAGTAATGGTGAATAAATATCTAAATTAATAGTTCCAGTATTAGATCCTAAAACAGGTCAAAAAGCATATGATAAAAAAGTAATTAATCATTAGACTTCTTGCATAACCTATTAAAATAATTGTAAATATTTTTAAAAAGATACTAATAGCAAATTATAATTTTAATTAATTATGTCTTTTAT
>NZ_RXFY01000186.1:0-907 GCF_044714355.1 Spiroplasma sp. ald
ACATTAATTGATATTCCTTGTTGTATTAAATTAAAATATTGGTTTAATTGATTGTTGTAAAACTCTAAAATATCTTTAACTTGTTCTAATGGTCCTTTAAATTGTTGTGTAGCATTTGAGTGTGTATATTCAGCAACTTTATATGCTTTTTTATCAAATGAATTATATATTCAAAAACTCGCTGCTGTTGTATGTCCTTTGGGACTAGTAGAGTTTGCTAAGTCAACACCACCTAATAATTTCGTTGGTTGTATAATATCTGTTGCTTGCATAATATCAAGATATCTTGCAAAGATTGAACCACTAGTATTACCTGGTAAACCTCAACTCCAAACTCTTGCTCTTTCAATATCTAATTGCTCTAATCTTAATTGTTCATTAACTTTATCTTGTGGTAATTCATAATTAAGTCTTCAACTAGAATAATGAATAATAATTTTCATATTTCATTTTTCAATATATTTAATTTGTTCATATTTACTACGCATTATTTCTTCATCAAAAGACATTAATTCATTACAATAACCAACAATATATCTTTTTAAAC
Organism: Spiroplasma sp. ald; assembly: GCF_044714355.1. NCBI lineage: Bacteria > Bacillati > Mycoplasmatota > Mollicutes > Entomoplasmatales > Spiroplasmataceae > Spiroplasma > Spiroplasma sp. ald. The sequence goes on from NZ_RXFY01000186.1 coordinate 548, forward strand.
TTTCAGGATTACATGTATTAATTGTTATTTTATTTTGATAACCACGAATAGCAAACTCTAAATCACTTAAATCTTTTTGTTGAAATTGGTCGCATTCTTCTCTTCAATCAATAACTAATTTATATTTATTTAAATCAGCAAAGGCTTTTAATTTTTCTTTTCGACTTGGTGAATGTAAACCTTTACAATATATTTTGCTACCATTTGATAAAGTAAAAGTAAAATTAGATAAATTAATAGTATAAGAAATATGATTTTCATCTAACATATTTCATATATTTTGAAATACACTATCTTTTAAATCTTTACTCCAATACATACTAGCAATGATACAAATTGGTTGTTTAATTAATAAACTAA
>NZ_RXFY01000187.1:0-901 GCF_044714355.1 Spiroplasma sp. ald
ATATTGGTGGTGGTGATATTAATTCTGCACCCCAAGATAGACAATGATTATATCCATCTAATGTTATTAATTATTATTCACCTTATGATGGTAGTTTCTTATGACAAGAAATAACCTTTTCAAGTATTAATGACAAAATTAGTAATAGTGGTTTGGCAGTAAGACAATTTATTCAAACAAGTGCTCCAGGAGAGGGTTATTGTTTTCCTAAAATAACTTATGATGAAAAATTAAATAAAGGTATTGTTGAATTAGATGATATTTTATTAAAAGATCCAGGGGTTAGAGCAATGGCAGTTAAATTTTATGGTAATCCAATTTTATTTGATATACCAGTTATAGGAAGACCAATTATTAAAGGTCAATTTAATAAAAAAGTAATGAATTCACGAGATTTATTAATGTATAACATGTATCCTGCTCCACCTGATAAAATAAATACTTATGCATCACCCGAAGTAAGTTGATATAACATTCAAGGGATACAACCAACTATTATTACTGGATATAAAGATTGAAAAGAACATATTCAATCAATGTCTGATTTTTGAATTGAAAAAAATAATGAGGGTATGGTAATAACAGATAAAGCAAGTTCAACAGCAACTAATCCGACTGTTGGAACAACTATTAAGGAAGAAAATTCAAATTCTAAACCTTATTGGTCTAAAAATTGAATGATTACTCCACCAAATAAAATAAAAGTAAATAGTGGTAATGATGTTAATAACATTATTAGTACCCAAGCGTCATCATATTTTAGAAGAAAAGATGAATTTGGTAATACTGTTGGTCAAGTTCAAATTGAATATAATAAAATGGGTAAATGTAATGTTTGAGATATTTTAAATATGAATAATTTTATTAATCGCCAAATTACAGTATTACCTTTAAACTATAC
>NZ_RXFY01000188.1:0-813 GCF_044714355.1 Spiroplasma sp. ald
ATATTAACCTTGGACTTATCACGACTATCGCTTGTTAAAGCGTCTATTATTTCCGGGCTGATTACCGCTGGGCTAGACCGCCTCCTGTGGAATAAAAACACTTAGTTATTTAAAATAACCGTCCCACACTGCATTAAATTGTTTTATAAAATTTAAGTTTTAAAAACCCAGTTTCATCATCAAATATAATTTTTGAATTTTCTAAGCGTTTATAAAACCGCTTTTGTTTTTTATCTTTTACTTTATTCAATAAATCTTTATGTTTTTCACAAGTTCATAAAAGTTTATTTGATAAAAATTCTTCGGTAATGAATGATACTGCTTTATAGCAGTTATCAATATCACAAATTTGTTGTTGTTTATTAATTGTCATTACTTACTCCTTCCTTTTTATTAAGTTTTTTTATTAGCAAATTAATTAACTGAAACAGAGAAAGGACAACACCTTAAATTAGGAGAAAAACAGGTACACTTTGTAAATATTTCTAAGATATTTAATAAATGTGTAATACAACTTTTAAAAAGTTAACAAAAGTTGTGATAAAAAGTTTCTATTTTAAGAATTTAAGGTGTTGTCCTTTCTCTGAATCAATAAATAATTTGGTTTTATAAATAAAAAACAACCCTTTTATTTAACAAGAGTTGTTTTTTGGAGCTTCATCGTACACGATGCCTAATGAAAAAGTTTGTATTTTTTCTAATAAATTTTTGTTATATTAGTGGTTCAATGGTTTTGTTTAGTTTAATTAGACTTCTTGCATAACCTAGTTATTTTAAAATTCCTATAAAATATATTTAAAATAGAAATTATAG
>NZ_RXFY01000189.1:0-729 GCF_044714355.1 Spiroplasma sp. ald
TATTAAATTTTTAAATAAAAGACATAATTAATGAAAATTATAATTTGCTATTAGTATTTTTTTAAAAATATTTACAATTATTTTAATAGGTTATGCAAGAAGTCTATTAAAAATAGTGATGGTGAAATTGCGGTTTCAGATTTAAAACAAAATAAAATTACTTTAATGTCAAATTCTAGTAAGCGTAATAATGCTGATTTTAATGCTGAAACTGGTGAATTAAGAATATGAGACCCAATCTTCCAAAATAATGACCAAGTTGCAGATTTTAGTGTTATTAAAACAAACAAAACGCCTGGACTAGAAGCAACAGATGACACATTACCAACTACTAAATATATTAATGAACATTATGCTTTAAAAGAAAGTATCGAGCAGTGAAAAGAAGTTGGAGAAAGAGTAAATGAAAAAGTAATTAAATATAAATTTATTTTAGGGAAAAAATATAAAGTTCATTTTATTTGAGAACGACCAACTGCAGATTTTGTTATAACAACTTGTTTTGAATGTAAAGATAATCATGGTGGTTTGCAAACTATTTCAACTAGTTTAGCATTGGGAACGAATGGAGCAACAAGAATTGGTTTTTTAAGTGCAGATAATTCTCTTAATAATCATAAAGTAGTAATTTCAATGACAGGTGATGAATATTCGCCAACAATTCTAAAATTAGAAGAGTTACAATAAATTAACGAGGATAATTATGGTTAATAAAAATATTATAATTAA
>NZ_RXFY01000019.1:0-14516 GCF_044714355.1 Spiroplasma sp. ald
TAATAAAATCAAATTTATCAAATTTCATAATTTTAGATTCTTATAATTTCTATTTTAAATATATTTTATAGGAATTTTAAAATAACTAGGTTATGCAAGAAGTCTAGTGAAAAAACTATTAGAAATAAATTAAATGCTAGTATGATGGGATTAAAAAATAGGATTAATTTATTTAATACTAATGAACAAATGCTAGAAGAAAATAAATTTAATTATTCAGTTAATAATTTTGTAAATAATAATTTACAAAAAAATTTATATTTTTATTAGTTTTATCTAAGAAATTAAATAACTTTAATAAAAATGTATTTTTGTTGTGGAAAAATTTAAAAAAATAGAAAAATATATTGACAATAAAATTAAAAGTAATACAATCTAAATAAGTAAGTGGTATATTATTCCACAATTTCTAAGATATTAATTTAAGACCCCAAAATAATTTATACGGCCATTATTTAATAGTTTTTTAACAAATTATCTGCCAATTGTTTAGACAATGTTCTTTTTTCTATCTTCTTTTGATTATTAATCTGCTTATTCTTTAATAATGTCCAGTAATTAAAAATTACATCATAAAATTCATTTTTAATAAATCCATTAATAAATTTTGCTTGTAATTTTTCTTTATCTTTATAAGTCATAATTTTCCTCCTAAACATTATTATTTTCATATGACTTTTTTATTTTAAAAGCATATTTTAACTAATATCAGGTTCATTGGAGTTTGTTATTTCCCCTTCCATTCTTTCATATGATTGATCTTTATTACTTTGTTTAAATAATTTTATAAAACCATTAATTGCATTGTCAATTGTGGAAGATGTTTTATTTATTAGAATTTCCATTATTCTTGAATGATTTTCTATTAACTTTTTATGTATTTCATCAATTTTTACTTCATTTAGTTGATTATTTTTATTAGCAATAAAAGTAAATATTGAAGAAATAATTGTACTTATGAATGATAACGAAGCAACAATAACTGTAACTATTTCTCCCGTATTCATTTCTACTTCCTCTCTTATTTATACTTTTATTATAACTTCTAACAGTTTTACACTCATATATTAACTAAAAAATAATATATTTCCTTATTATTAATCATATTTATTATAATTGTTTCTTCTCTTGTTTTAATTTTATATATAAAATTCCTCCCTTTTCTTTAAAATCATAACTGTCTTCAAAATTGTTTTTTAAAAATAATGAAAATTTATTATTTTGTGCCCCATAATTTTTGGGATTAAAATCTGGAATTTTTCGAAGTAAATTTTCAATAATTACAGAAAATTGAGTAAACCCATCATTATTTTTATCATTTTCTTTAATTATTGAATTTACTACCTCAATTAATTCTTTTTTACCTTCTACTTTTTAAAAATTAATATTTCCGACGTAAACGCTCATTATCGCGTTGCTTAATTGTTTCTCGTTTATCATAATTCTTCTTCCCACGAACTAAAGCAATTTCTAATTTAGCATAATTATTTTTAAGATATAACTTTAATGGTACTAATGTTAAACGTTCTAATTTAATTCGTTGCAAAATTTTTTTAATTTCTTTTTTATGCAAAAGTAATTTTCTAGTCCGATCAGCATCTGGTACATATGATGTTGAAAATTTATATTGAGCAATTATCATATTGATAACAAAGGCCTCATTTTTTCGAATAATAACAAAGGCCTCATTAATTGATACATCATTATTACGAATTGACTTAATCTCACTGCCTGTCAAAACAATACCAACTTCATGGGTTTCAATAATTTCATAATTATACCGTGCTTTTTTATTAACTGTAATTGTCAACATTAATATCACCTCCTTAATCAACTAGTTCAAAATCAATTTGCCGTAATTTTTTACTTGCTTTCTTTACTCTAATTCGTACTTTTTTTCCTAAAAAATATTCTTTTCGTTTCCGTTCTCCAATTAATTTTAAACTTTTTTCATCAAAAACGTAATAGTCATTTTTTAAATCAGTAATATGAACCAATCCTTCAATTGTATTTGGTAATTCAACGAAAATTCCAAACGAAGTAACTCCAGCAATAATGCCATCATATTCATAGCCAATTTTATCTTCCATATATTCAGCTTCTTTCATTTTGTCAACTTCTCGTTCACATTCCATTGCCCGTAATTCTGCAAGGGATGACTGTTGACTAGCATGACTAACAAAAGTACGCGTTTGTTCTAAATCAGTAATTTTAACTTTTCCTTGAAATAAATATTCTTTTAATAAACGATGAACAACTAAATCGGGATAACGCCGAATTGGTGAAGTAAAGTGCGTATAACATCAAGATGCCAGTCCAAAATGGCCATCATTAATATCACTATATTTAGCTTTTTCCATACTTCGTAATACTAAAGCTGAAATAACTTTAAAATTTTCCTTATCCTTTAACTTATTTAAAATTTGCTGTAAATCTTTAGAATGAATATTTTCTAACTTTCCTTTAATATTTAAACCTAAATAAGATAATTGCGTATACAAATCAAACAATTTTTTTGGTTTTGGCTTATCATGCACACGATAAACAAATGGCAAATCCATTCAATAAATTGTTTCGGCTACCGTTTCATTAGCGCGAATCATAAAACTCTCAATCAATTTTTCTGCATCAGCACGCTCTCGCACAATAATATCTTTAATCTTACCATTTTTATCAACAATAAACTTTGGTTCATCTAAATCAAAATCAACAACCCCATCATGTTCTTTTTTTAAAACTAAAATTTGATATAACTGTTGCGCTAAAAGCAACATTTGAGCAATTTCACCTGAGATTTGATTTTTTTCTTGGCAGAATAACTTATTAACTTCATCATAAGTTAATCGCGCTTTTGAAATAATGACAGCTTCATAAATACTAGAATTAACAACATGTCCCTGCTTATTAATTTCCATTTCACAAATTAATGTTAATCGTGGTTCAAAAGGATTTAACGAACAAATCCCACTACTTAATTTTTCTGGTAACATTGGAACAACCCGGTCAATTAAATAAACTGAACACCCTCGGTCAAAAGCTTCTTTATCAAGATAACTATTCTGTGGAACATAATGTGCAACATCAGCAATCGCAACCAATAATAAATAATTACCATTTTGATTTTTTTTAACTAAAATAGCATCATCAAAATCTTTTGAATCATTCCCATCAACTGTAACAAACATTCCTGCTTGTAAATCACGGCGTGATTTATCTACTAACATTCTTGCAACATCAACATCTTGTTTAATTTGATTGGCTTCATTTAATGTTTCTTCATTAAATTTAGTACGAATATTAAATTCATGTAAAATAGCCAAGACATCAACACCGATTTGATTAGTATTACCAATGATCTCAATGATTTTAACTTGCATTAAATTGTTTTTACTATTAATATTTGTAATGATTCCCTTTACAATTGTATTTTCAATTGCCTCAGCTAAATTAATAATTTTAGCACGATATTGCGTTAATTTATTATTTAAAATTTCTAAATATTTTTGTTGATGACGATTCTTTTTAATAACTCCAACTACATATTCATTATTTCGCTTCAAAACTTTAATTACTTGTGCTTCTGCTTTTTTAGAATTATTAATATTTTTTTGTTTTTTTAAAATAAACAAAACTTGATCTTGGTCTAAGGCATTATTTAAATCATCTTGTTTAACATAGTATTCTTCTTGGTTTTCACTAATTTTAATAAAACCAAAACCTTTTTTATTAATGCTAATAACTCCTCGTAAATAAATTTTTGGATCAAAATAATAAAACCTATGTTGTTGTGTGACCTCAATAATATTATCGTTTTCTAATTCAACCAAAACTTTTAACATCATTTTATTATCATTAATTTTATTAATATCTAATAACTGTGCTAATTCAATCGTATCAATTGGTTTTGTTTGTTTTTTTAAAATAGCTACAATTCGATCGTGCATATACCTTTCCCCCTAAATGAAAAAAGAGACATTTTTAAATCTCTTTTCAATTAATGATATTTTTAAAGATTTAATTATTACAATAGAACTTTTGTTAATAAATTTATCAATAATGTAATAACTAATAATGTTGAACCAAATGCTAACATAAAAATAGATAATGTTCGATCTAACCCACGTTCTTTACTATTAGCAAATAATTCATCATTACCACCATTTAAAGCACTTAACCCTGTTTGTGCTTTTTTGTTTTGTAATAAACCAATAACAATCATAATAATTGATACAATTAAAGCAATTATTTCAAAAACATAAATAATTGTATTGGCTACTTGTGGTTCAATTGCTAAAAACATCATACTTGATAGGTTCATTAAAACATCCCTCTCTAAATTAAATTATGTTCCTATTAATAATACTATAAAATTACCAAAATTATTGTATTTTAAATTAATTTTAATTATTTTTTTCAAGGTTATTTAAATAATGATAAATTCCTCCGGTATTATTGCTGCTAACTACATCGTATGCTAAATTTAAAATCGGGGTTGGACTATGTTCCATTGCAATTGCATAAGGTAAAATTTCAAACACAGAACGGTCATTATAATTATCACCAAAATATAAAACATTCTCTAATTTAATTTCACGTCCTTGCCTTTGATTTAAAATATCAATTAAATGTAAAATTGCTTGCCCTTTATTTGAATTACCATGTACAATATCACATCCATATTCAGACAGTGGTTCAACATTAATATTTAAAACTTGTTTTAAAGCTGTATACATTTCTTGAAACATTATTTTGGATGAATGCTTTGCAACAATTTTATTGGCTATTCTAATATCATCAAAACAGAATGGTTTTACTTGCTTCATTCCATCTAAAAATGCACCTGGTTTTGATTTAATTTTTAATAATTTTTCACCCGCACAATATAAATTATCATCATCTTGATATGAAATTGTAAAATCACATTGATATTTTAATAAAATATCAATTACAATAACTAAATCCGAAACTGGCATTAAATTACTATAAATTGACTTATTGTTTTTAGTATCATACACTAAAGCACCATTAGCACCAATAACATATTGACAATAATTCTTAATTTTTAATTCTCTTGTGTAATTATCAAAACCAAGGGGCATTCGTCCTGATGCAATTGATACAGCAATCCCTTTTGCTTGCAATGCAAGTAATTTATTTTGAACAAGAGTTGGTAATTCTTGCTTATCAGTAATCAATGTACCATCAACATCATTAACAATTAATTTAATTTGATTACCATTAATTTTTAACATGACAACCTCATCTCCTATTTTAATATTGTCTTATAAAGATAATCAGCAATTCCTGCCGCATTATTATCTTTTGCAGTTACTGCAAAAGCAACTTCTTTTAATTGCGGTGTAGCATTGGCTAATGCAATTCCATATTTTGAATTTTTAATCATCTCATAGTCATTCATTTGATCACCAAAACACATAATTTCATCTGAATCAAGATGGTGATTTTCTTTATATTTAAGTACTTCAATTAATTTTAAAATTCCCTGTCATTTATTAACATTTTTAGGAATAATCTCAATAAACCCATATCCCGTAACTTCTGTCTTTAATGTTTTACTGACCGCAATTTGTTGTCGTAACCAATTTTGTTTTTGTTCATCATGACAAGAAATTACAACCTTACGCATTTGCGGAATTTCATTTCAATCTAAAACAATTGCTTTAATGTCCGTATTACGAAATAAAAAAAGATCATCTTTAATAATGCTTGATTGTGAAACATAAGCTTCTTGTTCATTAAGTGGTGCTAAATAAAAATCATGACCAAATTCTCGAACAATATTCATTGCTCATACTGTATCTTGATATGAAATTATTTCATCATAGACATATTCTTTTGTTTTTAAATTTAAAACAGCCCCACCATTAGCACCAATAACATACGGACAATGGTCAAGAATTCCTAATGTTGTTGCATAATCAGATAAACTACTAGGAACCCGTCCTGAAGCAATCGTTACTAAAATACGCATTGCTTGAGCCTTTTTTAAAGCCTCAATATTTATAGTTGGAATCTTTTTATCTTTATCAGTTACTAATGTTCCATCAATATCACACACGATCATTTTTACTATCATTACATTGCCTACCTTCTTTTAATATTACTTAGTTTATCATATAAGTAGTCTCAGACATTATCATTCTATCATGTTTTATTTTATATTTATAATTAAGAAAATTAAAACAAAAAATCTCAAAAAAGAGATTTCTATTTTCGTATCTAACTAATAGGTTCAACTTCATCAGCAAGAATTTTAACAAATTCTTGTTCAACTTGCAAAATTCCACCAGCAATACTTAATTTATATTCTTTATTATTAACTTTGTATGTCATTTCAGATGGAACAATTGTTGAAACAAGAGGAATATGACCATACAAAATACCCATATATCCCGTAATTGTTTTCACTGTTATAATATCAACTAAGCGATTAACAATGATACCTTGTGGTGTAATAATTTTTAAACTAATTTGATTCGCCATTTTAATTATGTTTTAAAGCTTCGGCGGCTTTAACAACCTCATCAATTGTTCCAACATATAAGAATGCTTGTTCTGGTACATCATCATATTTTCCTGCTAAGATTTCTCTAAAAGCACGAATTGTTTCTACTACAGGGACATATTTCCCTGTTTTTCCAGAAAACTTTTCAGCTACAAAAAATGGTTGTGATAAAAAGTTACGAATTTTTCGTGCTCTTGCAACAACTAATTTATCTTCATCTGATAATTCATCCATCCCTAAAATGGCGATAATTGATTGTAATTCTTTAAACTTTTGGAGGATTTCTTGTACTCCTCGTGCTACTTCATAATGTTCTTCACCAACCACTAATGGGTCTAATAATCGAGACGAACTTCCTAATGGATCAACTGCTGGATAAATTCCTAATGCTGCAATTTCACGGTCTAAGACAACCTTAGCGTCTAAATGAGCAAATGTTGTTGCAGGAGCTGGATCAGTTAAATCATCCGCTGGCACATATACTGCTTGGACAGAAGTAATACTTCCTTTTTTTGTTGAAGTAATTCGTTCTTGTAATGCTCCCATTTCGGTTGCTAATGTCGGTTGATAACCAACTGCTGATGGCATCCGTCCTAATAAGGCTGATACTTCAGAACCAGCTTGGGTAAAACGGAAAATATTATCAATAAATAATAAAACATCTTGGTTTTTATCATCACGGAAATATTCAGCAATTGTTAATCCAGTTAAAGCAACTCGCATACGAGCTCCTGGTGTTTCATTCATTTGCCCAAAAACCAAAGCTGTTTTATCAATAACACCAGCTTCAATCATTTCATAATATAAATCATTACCTTCTCGTGTTCGTTCACCAACACCAGCAAAGACAGAAATTCCTCCATGTGCTTTTGCCACATTATTAATTAACTCTTGTACTAGTACTGTTTTTCCTACTCCAGCACCACCAAACAAACCAATTTTTCCCCCCTTTGCAAAGGGAACTAATAAATCAACAACTTTAATGCCTGTTTCTAAAATTGCAGCTGTTGTTTGTTGTTCTTCATATGATGGTGCTTCACGGTGAATTGGACGCATTGTCTTTGTCTTTGGCTGTGGTTTTTCATCAATTGCTTCTCCAAGAACATTAAACATACGCCCTAAAACCTCTTCACCAACCGGAACTGTAATTGGCGCTTTTGTATCAATCACATCCATTCCCCTAACCATTCCTTCTGTTGGTCCTAAGGCAATTGCCCGTACGGTGTCACCACCAATATGTTGAACAACTTCTAAAACTAACTTTGTACCATTATTATTAACCGTAATAGCATTATATAATTCAGGCAAATATTCTTCCGTAAACCGTACATCAACAACAGGTCCTAACACCTGTACTACTTTTCCATTTTTCTCCATTTTTTAACCACCTCTTAATTTTCTTGCGCGCCAGCCCCAGCAACAATTTCTGTAATTTCCTGTGTAATTGCTGCTTGACGCTTACGGTTATATAATAACGATAATTTTTCTAACATTGCATTTGCATTATCTGTTGCATTTTCCATTGCTACTCGCCGTGATGCTTGTTCTGAAACCTGTGATTCAACGATTGATGAAAATAAAATGGTATTTAAATACATTGGCACCGCGTTTTCTAAAATCGTTGCTGGATCTGGTTCAAATTCGGTAATAACATTAATGTGTTTTGGTTCTTCATGTTGTGTTACCTTAATAATTGGTAACAATTGTAAAATTGTTGGTTCAAAAGTTACATTATTAATAAATTTTGTATAAGCAATTTTAATTTCATCATAAGTATTTCCATTAAAACCAGATAAAATTTCTTGTGCAAACTCACGTGCATCATCATAAGAAAAATTAATATCAATATCTTTTCTTTTTTGCATAATTTCATAACCTTTATGGGCATAAAATATTTCTGCTTTAGAACCAATTGCAATAATACAATCACTTTTTCGTAATTGTTGTAACACCAACTTATTAATATTAATATTATAACCACCACATAAACCTAAATTTGAATTAACAATGATTCAACAAGTACGTTTACTATCTTTTATGCCATCTTTTTTTTGATAAATTGAATCATCTGCTTTACTAATGATATCATTAAAAACAGTATAAACTTCAGCAAAATATGGTTTTGAATTAGAAATTCGTTTACCAACTTTTTTTAATTTTGCTGTCGATACCAATTTCATTGCTTGTGTTATTTTAGATGTTGAAGTAATTGAAGTAATTTGTTTTTTTAAATCTGTTCCGACTGCCATTTTGTCCTTTTAACCTTTATTGTCCTAATTTTTTCCACTCTTCAATTTGTCCAAACATTTCTGGTTTATAATCAGCAATTTTATTGGTAATTTTTTTAACAATATTAATAATTTCATTATCAATATTAGTCATTAAGGTATCGCTATAGGCTTTGGCCTTTGCTAATTCAGTATAGTATTTTTTTGCTTTTGTATTAAAATATTCAATTATTTCTTCTTTAAATTCTTGAATTTTATCAACTGGAATTCAACGAATTCTTTTTTTCTTAACTGCTAATAAAATGATTGCTTGGTCAATTTGTGAAAGCGGTGAATATTGTTTTTGTTTTAAAATTTCAATTACTCGTTTTCCATGTTCTAATACTTCTTTTGTCGCATCATTCAAATCAGAACCAAATTGAGCAAAGGCTTGTAGTTCACGATATTGTGCTAATTCTAATTTTAATGAACCAGCAACTTGTTTCATTGCTTTAATTTGTGCTGTTGACCCTACTCGTGACACCGATAATCCCGCATCAACCGCAGGATGAATTCCAGCATTAAACTGATCATTATTTAAGAAAATTTGCCCATCAGTAATTGAAATAACATTAGTTGGAATATATGCTGAAATATCACCCGCTTGTGTTTCAATAATTGGCAAAGCAGTAATACTTCCGCCTCCATATTCTTTTGTTACTCGCGCGGCGCGTTCTAATAACCGACTATGTAAATAAAAAACATCACCAGGATATGCTTCACGACCAGGTGGACGGTGTAATAATAGTGCCATTGTTCGATAAGCAACAGCATGTTTTGAAAGATCATCATAAATAACAATGACATTTTCACCAGATTCCATCCATTCTTCACCAATAGTAACACCAGTATATGGTGCTAAGTATTGTAATGGCGCTAATTCACTTGCTGTGGCTGAAACAACTGCTGTATATTCTAATGCACCAGCAGCTCGTAATTTTTCGACAATTTGTGCAACAGTTGATGCTTTTTGCCCAATTGCAACATAAATACATTTTACATTTTTCCCTTTTTGATTTAAGATGGTATCAATTCCGATTGCTGTTTTTCCTGTCTGGCGATCACCTATAATTAATTCTCGTTGTCCTTTCCCAATGGGAATCATCGCATCAATTGTCATAATTCCCGTTTCCATTGGTTCATCAACTGATTTTCTAGTCATAACACCAGGTGCAATTCGTTCCACAGGACGTGTTTTTGTTGCTTTTAATGGTCCTTTCCCATCAATTGGTTGTCCTAATGCATTAACAACACGGCCTAACAACGCATCACCAACTGGCGTTTCAACAATTTTTCCTGATCGACGAACTTGATCACCTTCACGGATTGTTGTATCGTCACCCATTAAAACGGCCCCAACAGCGCCTTCTTCTAAGTTTAATACCATTCCATAAATTTCATTCGGAAAAATTAGCAATTCACTCATCATTGCATTGTCAAGACCATCAATTAAAGCAATTCCATCACCAACTGTCACAACAGTTCCTTCTTCATGAATTTCAATTTTTTTACCATATTCTTTAATCTGTTTTTTAATTATTTCGGAAATCTCATTTACATTTAAAGCCACTTTTTCACCCCATCTTCTATTTATTATATATTGCTTTTTGTCGCATTGTTTCTAATTGTCCTGCAATTGAACCATCAATAATTTCGTGCTTAATTTTAATCCGAACTCCGCCTAATAAAGATGGATCAATTTTGTTAACTAACTCAATATGATAGCCAAATTTTTTACTTAATTTTGTTTCAATTGTTGTAATTTGTTTTCTTGTTAGTGGTTGGGTTGAATAAATATTTCCATATTGAACATCATAACTAATATTTATTAATTTTCTTAAACTTTTAAAAATTCTTCTAACATAACAAAAAGCTTCACGATCAATTAATAAAAAAAGGGCATTTAAAATTAACGGATCAATAACTTTTTGAAATGGTTTTGCTAAAATGTTCTTTCGTTCTTCTTTTGCAATATCAGCATTCATCATTAACTTAATATAATCTGGTTCTTGTTTAAATAAATCTACGATTATATTACTAACTTCTAAAAAATGATCAATTTTTTTTGTTTCAAGCGCCAAGTCCATTAAAGCAGCTGCATAATTATCAATAAATTTTTCACTAACTAACATAACTTACTACTCTAATTCTTTGATAAACTCTTCTACCAATTTTTCATTTTTTTCTTTATTAATTTCTTTGCTTAATAACTGCTCAGCTACATTAAAAGCAACATTAATAATTGATTTTCGAATATCATCATAATATTGCTCTTTTTCTTTTTGAATTTCTTTATGGGCCTGTTCATTTAATTGCATAACTTCAGCTTTTGCTGTTTCTAAAACTTGATGACGTTTTGCCTGTGCTTCAGTTCGAGCCGCAACAATAATACTATTTGCTTCTACCTTCGCTGTTGTTAACAATTTCGATGCTTCTTTTTGATCAATTGTTGCTTTTGCTTGTTTTTCAGCAGCATCTTGAATTAATTCTCGAATTTTATTGCGACGAGCCCGCATTGCTTTTCGAAATGGATTATAAACTCATTTTGATAATAAAATTAATAAAATAATCGTCGCAATAACATGCGCAATAAAAACCCATAGATTAGGAAATAATTGATTAATAATTTCTGCTGGTTCAATTGGTTTTGACATTAATCACATTGTCATAGACATCTAAGCCTTTTTTCTTTCCAACTTTTTACTTTTCATTAACCAGTAACAAATGCTAAAATAATCGCAATAACTAATGCATAAATTGACCCTGATTCAGTAATCGCAGCAGCAATAATATATTGTGTTCTAACTTTACTTTCAACTTCTGGGTTTCGAGCAATTGCTTCAACAGCTTTTCCACCAGTATACCCTTGTCCAATTCCTGAACCACAACAACCAATGGCAGCTAATCCTGCACCCAATAATGACATTCCCTTTGTAAAACCATCATTAATTCCGGCCATAAATCATATTGTCATCATATTCGATAGCAAATCTATTGTCATAAAATTTATCATATTATAATTCTCCTCTTCCTTAACAAATATATAATTTTATTTTAATCCTTTTTTAGCCATTTAAATTAACATTTTTAATTTTTTGTTCTTTTTTTAACTTAATTATCTTTTCGTTTTTATCTTTGGTTTCTGTTTTCATTTCCATTGCCCAATAGGCAATTGTTAAAATTGCAAAAATATATGCTTGAATTAAACCATCAAAAACATCAAAATAAATACTTAAAAAAGGTAAAAATACACCAGCTAATAAATCAACAGGCCCAATATAAGGAATCTGTCCTCAAATAAAGCTCATTAAAACTGTAAACAAGGTAATAATAACTGTTCCTCCCAAAATGTTTCCAAATAAACGAAATGAAATTGAGATCAAAGGAACAAATTGGGTTAATAATTCTAATGGATTGACAAAAAACTTTTTAAAATATACTAGTTTTTGATATTTAATCCCAAAATAATATATTCCAAAAAAGGTAACCAATCCCATTGATAATGGGACAGTATAAGCTGTTGCAAGTGATTCAAACCCAACAACACTCATTAAATTTCCAATCCCAATATACAATAATAAGTATATAACATAAACTGTTAAAAATTTATATTTTGGTCCCATCAAATCAACAACTTGTTTTTCAACTCACTTAATTGTAATTTCAGCAAAAAGTACTAAACCAGTTGGAATATCGGTTGGACCAAGTTTTTTTAAGCGTTTATAATAATCTATTGATAAAAGCATAATAATAAAGGTAGTAATAACTATCGTTACTAATTGCGGTAATAAAATTGTATAACTTCATGCATCCATTCCACTTTTATTTGGATCAGGGATTAAATCCATTGCAAGAAATTGACCAAAGTTACTATTCATTGCCATTTTTCTTTTCCTTTCTGCGTTGATGAATGGGAAATTTAACATTTGCAAATAATGATGAAAATGTACATAAACTAATTCCAACAATTATTGTGTAGATACTAAAAAAACTAGTATTCTCAGCATAAATAACTATAGGTATAGCATAAATCACTAAGCGAACTAGGTACAATAAGATAAAAAAGTACTTATTTAAACTTATACTTAACAATCATCCAGAAAAACAAATGATTAAGAAACCTATAAGAGAAAACAAACACCCCAAAACTAATCCTGTGTATAAAGTTCAATCTCGTTTTAATGTCAAATATATCATCGTCAATACTATTAGTATTCCCAAAAATATTATTAAACTTATTATTGACATTTTATATTTTATACCTTTAAAATGGTTTTTTCAATTTAATTTATTTTTTTTATTTAGTTCCAAAAATACGGTCTCCAGCATCACCTAGACCAGGAATAATATAACCATGCTCATCTAAACGTTGGTCTAATGCAGCAACATAAATATCAACATCTGGATGATGCTCTTCAATACATTTTTTTCCTTCAGGTGCAGCTACCAAACATACTAATTTAATATTAGTTGCTCCTCATTCTTTAACTTTTTGAATTGCCACATTAGCACTGGCCCCTGTCGCTAACATTGGATCTAAAACTAAAACATTTGCTTTATTAATATTTTCTGGTTTTTTGGCAAAATATTCATGTGGTTCTAAGGTTTTTTCATCTCGGTATAATCCAATATGTCCAATTTTAGCGTTTGGGACTAAATTAATAATTCCATCGACCATCCCCAAGCCTGCTCTTAAAATTGGAAATAAAACAATATCATTTGCAATTTTATATCCCTTTGTTTTTGCTACTGGTGTTTCAATTTCAAATTCATTTAATTCAATATTTCGAAATATTTCATACGCCATTAATTGCGAAATTTCATCTAAATTTTCTTTAAAGACCTTTGAATTACTCTCCTTTTTGCGCATTCTTGTTAATTTATCCAAAATTAACGGGTGTTTTATTACAGTAAATGACATTAATTACTTTTCCTCCTTAATTTATTAGATTTTAACATAATTATAAAGATAATACCAAGATTTAATTTGGAATTACTTACATTTTTAAAAATAATTAAATAAAAAGAAATAAATTGAACTTTCAAACTTATTTCTTTTTTTAATCTTTCATTATTTTCTTATCACTTGTAATGTTGAACCTGATTTTATCCTTAGATTAATGTAATTAGAAGATGAAGGTGATTCTTCTGTAATCTCAAAACTATAAAATAATTTTAAGTATAAAATTGCAGTGTTGATATCCATTCAAACAACTCCCTTCATATAAAAATAACCTGAATATCATTCCTTATTAATAGTTGTTCTAAAATCATTTTTATTATCTAACATTACCCAATCAAATTCATTCGTAAGTACTTTTAAATCACTTGTAGGAATAAATAGTGCAAAATAATTTGGATTATCAATCTTATTATCATTAACTGTTATTTCAAAGTCAGGCAAACAAACGACAGAAAATATTTTTAACTCATTTAAATTATTAATTCCTAACGCTGTTAAATTAACTTTTTCTGTTTTATAGTTAATTTTCGCTACTTTTAATGCTTTATTTCAAAACACTTCAGATTCAATTAAGTAAGTTTTATCTTTTTGCTGGCTATTATTATTTTGTCAAGGCTCTTGTACCTTATTAGCTGTAACAAGAGAAGCACCATTATTAGACTTCTTGCATAACCTATTAAAATAATTGTAAATATTTTTAAAAAGATACTAATAGCAAATTATAATTTTAATTAATTATGTCTTTTATTTAAAAATTTAA
>NZ_RXFY01000190.1:0-706 GCF_044714355.1 Spiroplasma sp. ald
TAAATTTTACTAGTAAAAGCAACAAACCGGTTAAAATTACATTTAAACCAAGATAAAAAATAGAAAAATACACGCTAAGCCTATTTTTTTATTTTTATTTAACTTTTATATTACCATTTTCATCAATATCTAATAAATCAGATATATTAGTATCTAAATTTCAACGATAAATTGCTTTAAAATATTTTCCATTATCTTTATTTCATTTAACATCACTATCATTATCATTATTAACAATGAATAAAATAACAGTTTCATAACCTCAATAAATTTCAACACCAATATAAAGTTCCATATTATTTTTCTTATCTAAAATTTTTCTATGTTCTTTATAAATTTTATCATTGTTAAATTTAACAATAAATCAATTATCATTTGTGTTCCCGCGCCATACTACATAATATCATTTATTATCAACTGTATTAAATGGTTTTTCTTGTGGTGCTATTCATTCTAAGTTATCTCTAATTTCTTTGTTATTTGTTTTAATTTTGTTTTCTTCTTTTAGTTTTGTTAATTCTTCGGGTGTATATTCTTGTGGTGTATTACAAGCAACTAAACTTGTTGTACTTGTTCCTACTAATGATATTGCACCTAAAATACTTAATATTTTTTTCATATTCCTTATATCCTTTTTATTAATATCAATTAAGTGAATCTATTGAAACACTATAATTAACTTTTACATTTTCGGTATAAACAGTTT
>NZ_RXFY01000191.1:0-547 GCF_044714355.1 Spiroplasma sp. ald
AAATAAAACACAATTTAAATTCCTTTAATACTAGACTTTTATTAATAATTCCAAAGAAAAAACCCTTTGAAAAGGGTTTTTATTGTTTTACTTTAAAATCAAAGAATGAATTAATTAGTAAAAGCAAAATCACGAACACTATAACGAGTTTTACCAGTAAAATCATTAAAATTCTTTTTATAAGTAATAGTAATTGCTGTAAAGCTTTCAAGATTAAATTCAGCATTTAATTTTTGTGCTAAATCATTTCATACTACACATTGCACTTCTTCACCATTATCTAAAACTCAAAATTCACATAAATCTCTTATTTGTCCATCTTTACTAGTAACTGTTTTTAATTGTGGTTGTTTTGATGCTA
This sequence comes from Spiroplasma sp. ald, assembly GCF_044714355.1. NCBI lineage: Bacteria > Bacillati > Mycoplasmatota > Mollicutes > Entomoplasmatales > Spiroplasmataceae > Spiroplasma > Spiroplasma sp. ald. Next base: position 362 of record NZ_RXFY01000191.1, read on the forward strand.
ATAAAAACTTTTCATCGTTAATAAATTGTTCATTTTTTTTATTAAATCTGTGTTGTGGTTTATTATTATACATTCTTGCTGCCCTCCTTTCTTATTCAAATGAATATCTAAAATCATACTTTAAATTTTAAAAAGAAAAAAAAGGAAGATTTATTATATTGTCATATGAACAACAATATTATATCA
>NZ_RXFY01000192.1:0-696 GCF_044714355.1 Spiroplasma sp. ald
ATTGTACTTTATTTAAATCTGTTAAATTTGGTTTTCGAGCAATTGGTGGTTTTCCTTGCCCATTAATGCCATTTACTTGTGGTTCTTTTGAATCTACTTTTCGTAAATTATTTTTCATTTTCATAATTTCTTGTTGAAAAAGACTTGGTGGCGCTGGTGGCGCTTCTTTTGGTCTTTGCATTTTATTTTACATTCCATCAACTTTTGCTCGTGGTTCCACACGATAACTTTCTGTGCTCCCTGGGATTGGTGGCGCTGGACGATGTGGTTTTAATGGTTGCAAATTTTCATAAATTGGCTCAATATCTTTTGTGATAATTTCTTTTAAAGCTTCCCGATATTGGTTATCTTTAAGATGATTTCCAATTGTTTCACTCATTGCATTAGCAAATTCTGATGAAACTTGGGCTGCTTCTTTACTACTAAAACCAAGTTTTTTCAAAAATGAATTAAATGACTTTTTAACTGATTTATAAGCTGATTTTAATGTATTTTTTGCTTTTGAAGTAATTCCCATTTTATTTACTTCCTTTTTTTAGTTTTTAATTGGTTATATTTTATAAACAATTAAAGTAATTTATTTTAAAAATATTAATAATATTTTTAAAACCATATACGGATATTAAAATTAACATATTTAATTAAATTTAGCAAGGATTATTTTTAAATAAGCAAATAATAATTTAATAAAAATAA
>NZ_RXFY01000193.1:0-728 GCF_044714355.1 Spiroplasma sp. ald
GTTTTTTTATTTGTAAACCCATAATTATTAATTAATTCAGAGAAAGGACAGCATCTTAAGTTCTTAAAATAGAAACTTTTTATCACAACTTTTATTAACTTTTTAAAAGTTGTATTACACATTTGTTAAATATCTTAGAAATCTTTACAAAGTGTACCTGTTTTTTCTCCTAATTTAAGGTGTTGTCTTTTCTCTGTTTCAATTAATTAATTTTGCTAATAAATAAAAAAATAATACCAAAGAAAGGAATGAGTAATGAAAATTAATAAACAAAAACAAATTTGCGATATTGATAATTGTTATAAAGCAATATCATTCATTACCGAAGAATTTGTATCAAATAAAGTTTTATGAACTTGTGAAAAACATAAATATTTATTGAATAAAGTAAAAGATAAAACACAAAAGCAATTTTATCAGAAACTTGAAAATTCAAAAATTATCTTTGATTGAGAAACTGGTTTTTTAAAACTTTGATTTAATAAAACAGCTTAATGCAGGGTGGAACGGTTATTTTAATAACTAAGTGTTTTTATTCCACATGAGGCGGTCTAGCCCAGCGGTAATCAGTCCGGAAATAATAGACGCTTTAACAAGCGATAGTCGTGATAAGTGCGAGGTCAACATCAAACGACAATAAATATTGAGATGGTCACTTTATAAATAAATTTGCGATAGATATTACTTCTTAGAAGTGGCGGCGGTTTTAATAAACCACAAAGCCAGCA
>NZ_RXFY01000194.1:0-699 GCF_044714355.1 Spiroplasma sp. ald
TTATTTTAAAATTAAAGGAGAAAAATAACAATGAATAATACTTTCCCTAGTTTACCAAACTTAAATGATATTAATAGTGTTTTAAAATTTTATAATTATGATTGAACTATTAATTTAGCCAATATTATTGCTCGTCATCAAATGAGATTAGTTAATGGTAAAGATATTTTATTTAAGTCTCATCGTAAAGACATTTTAGAAAAATTAAATTGATGATATGAAACTTATAAAATAAAAGAAAAATTAGATAAAAATGAATTAACAGCAAGCTTAATGGGTAAAACTATCTTTGGTTTATTAGAAACTAGTGATGGCAATATTGATTTATGAATTAACCCATTTAACTTTACATCTCGTGTAAGTAAAATAAATGAAATTGAACAAGGTGCTGATATTTGATTAAATTATCATCAATCAGACAGTGGTTTTATTTTAAATTTAATTTGTACCAAAGATAAAATAGTTATTAAAGGTTGACCTAAAAATAATGAAGTAGTTGTTGGACAAAGTAAAACACAAATTAAAGATGATGTTAGACCTGTATTAATACAAGAATTTAAAAATAAATTAGGTATGGTACCTTTCTGAGAAATGATAAATGAACCTAATCCGTTGTTCTTATCAACATCAACCACTTTAAATCCATGACCTACTATGGCAAATTGTTATAAATTACAATTTGATTTAGAAGATAGTTTT
>NZ_RXFY01000195.1:0-673 GCF_044714355.1 Spiroplasma sp. ald
AATAACAGCGAACCAAATACACCATTTATTTTTCCTAAAACAGGAAAAATTACAGACTGAAATTTAAAAAATCAAAATAATATTAATAAAAATGATGAAATTAAAATAACAGTTAAAAACAAAGATATTTCAGAAAACCCTATTTATCAATTAGAAGCAAATTACTTTAATTGATTATCCATACCAAATGAATTAGAAACAAATAATATTCCTTCCCTTATTCCATCTGAAATTAAATTATCTGATGGCGAATATGGCAAGTATTTAACTAATTTAATTGTTTATAATAACAAAATAGAAGAATATTTAAATTATTTTTCGCAATGATATATATTACTTTATTCAAAAGCAGTTTGAACAAGTATAACTGAAGATTTAGTTGAAGATAGTATTAAAATAACTTATGACAAAAAACTATTTAATTTAAATCAAATTGAAATATCAGGTATATGAGGCTATGGAAATTATGATATTAAAATTTTTACAGAAAAAGAACAAATTAATATTAATAATTTACAATTATTTAATAGAAATAATGAAAAATTATCATTAATTACATTAGAAATATAAAAACTCATTTAATTAATTAAATGAGTTTTTATATTTATTCATCTTCAACTTTTATTTCACCAGTTTTAGAATCAACAGTTAAATTAGGAATATTTTTATTTAA
>NZ_RXFY01000196.1:0-649 GCF_044714355.1 Spiroplasma sp. ald
AGTATCTTATGAAAAATATACCGATGAAAATAATAATGAACAATATAATCTAGATAATCCTATCGCGGTAAAAGAATTATCTTGGACATTTCAAGAATGAGATAATATAACAAAACAACACATAACAGTAACAACATATTTTCATAAAACATATTCTAATCAATTTACTTTTAATCCTTTTGATAAATACCATGTCTTTTATGAAAAATTTGTAACCCCATATTTACCTTTAAATGAAAGAATTAAAAATATTTTAAAAGAACACAATCAAGTATATTCAGAAAATAAACAAGCTTTTAATGGTTTAGGTATTTTTAATCTGCGATTAACAATGGGTGCTGTTTGAAATAAAATACCTGATATTACCAAAAAAATTGTTTTAGCAAATAAAGAAGAGCGACCAGATTTATTTGAACTTGAATATTATGGTTTTGAATATAATGATAATGACCCTAGTATTTATGTTTTACGAAATTATCGTAAATATACTAAAGAGTATAACTTACAAGATTTCTATAATACAAATAGAAAACAATATCAATTTGATAGTTATTCAGTTGGTGTTGATTATGCTAATGGTAGTGAAGACCACACTGTATTTTTATTTAGTGGCTATAAAATTAATGAAAATAATGAATATGATAAATAT
>NZ_RXFY01000197.1:0-609 GCF_044714355.1 Spiroplasma sp. ald
TACTGGTGGTGGTTGTTTAACTGAAGAAGATAATGATATTGAAAATAATAGTTCATCTTTAAATTTTCCACAATTAAAAAAAGATGAATATCATTTTATTAATCAAAAAACAGAACAAAATAGTTTAAAAAATGATGAAAATTTAAATATTTATTTAATTAAAAATGAAAATAAGGTTATAAATAAATATAATTCTCTTTCAAAAGAACAAAAACAACAAAAATTAAATGAAATAAATCAACATTTTCAAACATTATCTAAAAATGATAAAAAAGGTTTTAAAGATAAATTAAAAGAAGTTGGTTTGGGGCTTGCTTCTTCCGGAATTTCTGGTGCTGGAATTTTAGGAATTTCAAAAATGACTGGAATATCACCAATAAAAAGTTTATCAACTACTGTTAATTATATCAAAAATAGTTTATCAACCACTCGTGCCGTTGTTTCATCAGGAACGGAGGAAGCAGTAGAAATGATCCCACTTTTATCAGAAAGTACTGTAGCAGAAAGTTTAACAGCGGCTGAAACTTTATCAGTTGCAGAAGGAGCCACAGTTGCAGCAACTGAAGGAGCAGTTATTGGAACAGAAGCTGGTGCTGCCGCGGCTTTAGC
>NZ_RXFY01000198.1:0-498 GCF_044714355.1 Spiroplasma sp. ald
TACTTTACAAAAACGATCATTAAGATTACCAAAATTATATCGTTTATTTGATTATATATTTAGACATTATAAAAAATGAGATAACTTAAATGATAATAATCCAAATAATGATAATATTAGACCTTATACATTAGAATTTATTGATATTTCTATTATTAATGAAATTACTCAATCTGAGGTAATCGATAGACAAATAAATAATGGAACTATTACCCATGTTAGAGCAATTCATAAACAAGATAAAGTCACAAATAAAAAAGCACGAATGATGTATGAAGAAATTAAAAAAGAGCAAAAAGAACAATTAGAACAAGAAATGAGTTATATTGATGATGAATAAAATCAAACAAGAGAAGAAGATATTAAAGGAGATATACAATAGACTTCTTGCATAACCTATTAAAATAATTGTTTTATCAATAAAATAATCATTTATTAGTGCTTTTTTACCAGTAAGTTGTTGAAAATCAGAGTTTTTAATTAAAATATCTTCAATTC
>NZ_RXFY01000199.1:0-554 GCF_044714355.1 Spiroplasma sp. ald
CAATACATACTAGCAATGATACAAATTGGTTGTTTAATTAATAAACTAATTTTTAATAATTCACCAAACATTTTAATATTTGAAATAGTCTTACCACTATATCGTGTTCCAATTTGATTAATTTCATTAACTAACTCAAACTTTTTAGCAAAAGGATATTTATTACCAATACTACTATTTTGTAATAATCAATAAGGAGTTTCTAACAAATAAGTAAAATGATTAAGCATTATTATCACTTTCTTTTTTAATATCTCTAATATCAGTTTGCAAATTAACAATTATTGGTTGTTGATTATTTAAGTTTAATTCTTGTTCTAACTGTTTTTCTTGCAGTGAATATTTATAATTAAATGCTCGTTGTCAATATAATTTAGCACCATCGGGTGATTTCATCATAAAATTAATTATTTCACTTTCAATTCTATCAACTTGTTTTTCAAGTAAAGGAACTATCTTTTCGCTCTTGTAAATTTCATATCTTCATCGGTTAGAAAGGTTGAATTCATTGGTTAAATCATTCAAAGTATATGGTTTATTAGGTGATTTATTTT
>NZ_RXFY01000002.1:0-29485 GCF_044714355.1 Spiroplasma sp. ald
AATAATTTAAATAAAAAAGTCATTTTTCGTTGTAGGAAAATATTAAATTTTTAAATAAAAGACATAATTAATTAAAATTATAATTTGCTATTAATATCTTTTTAAAAATATTTACAATTATTTTAATAGGTTATGCAAGAAGTCTATTAATGGTAATAAAGAAGAAATAAAAATTTTATTTTTTTCATATAAAGTTGAAGAAACAACAGTATGCATAATATCAGTATATTTTGATAAATCCGAATTATATTTTGATGTAACACCAATTACATTTACCCCATTATTTTTGGCTTCCTTAGCTGCTGCTATTAAGCCGTTGTTTTTCCTTCTAAACTTACACAGATTAATAAATCATCTGGTTGGATTAAGCTGGCACGAGTAATAATATTATTTTCATTTTCTACCAACAAACTACAAGTAAAGCCAAAACTAAATAAACGGGTAGCTAGTTCTTTTACTGCTAAAGGTGAAATTCCTAAACCTGCTAAATAAATTCCTTTCGCTTTTTTTAATAAAGTAACTGTGTTTAAAAACTTAACATCATCAAAAGTTTGCTGATTACGCTCTAGCATATCTTGATAATATAAAAAAATACTTTCTGTTTCATCTAAATGCAAATTATTGGTTTCTAAACGTTCTTGTTCTGCAACTATTGCAATAATAAAATCACTATAACCAATAAAGCCTAACTTTTTAATTAAAGAATAAATTGGTGAATAACCGATTCCAGTCGCTTTTGATAAATCTTCAATTTTAAGGTTTCGAATATTATGAATATTTTCACGAATATAGTTTGCAATTTTAATTTCTTTTTTTTGTGCAAGTTCCTTGAATCATTGATAATTTTGAGAGAATTGAAATATTATCCATTGTTTTAATAATCTCAACGATTATTTTGTTGAGCCATTACAAAATCTTTATCAACAATATCTGATGACCAGACTTTATTAATTAAATCATCAGTAAAATACATTCAAGGTAATAATTTATTAACATAAATTTTATGATCATTTACTCGTTGATTTGGGGTTGAAATAATATGTGACCAATTTGCTAATTTAACTGCTTTTGACATATCTTTCCCAGAAATTACTACAATCGTTACTCCTTTTTCTTTTGCAATTGTTAATGCTTTGTTAACTGCTTCATTATCACCAAATAATGAATAAGCTAGAATTAAATCATTTTTATTCATAATCCGAGAACGAACCATTAAGTCTTCTTCATTTTCATTTAGATTAAAAGCATTAAAACCAAAACGATATAATTCTAGCGCTAATGTTTGTGACAATGCATTTGTTGAACCCATCCCAATTACAAAAATTCGATATGCTCCTTTAATTGCATTAATTGTTTGATTCACCTTTTCATTATTAATCATCGTATCATTTTGATTCAGAATATCAAAATATGTTTTCTTCATTAGACTCTCCATATTTTCAAAATCTAATGATTTAATTTCAATATCAGCAGCAATCGCAATTAAAAAGTCTCGATAACCATTAATCTGCATTTTTTGTAACAAACCATATATTGCACTATAACCAGTATTTACTTGTTGCGCTAAAACTTCAATATTCATTGTTGTTACTTCCTTCATATTTTCTTTAATATATTTAATAATTTCATTTTCTTTTTTAGTAAAATTTTTTGAATCGAATGTTTCTAATTTTGATAAAAATGATGCCATTTTATCTAATCTCCTTTTATGTTATTTTCCAGTAGTTCTTGTGCTGCTAAGCGAGCAATCATTGCAGCATTATCAGTACAATATTCTAATTTTGGAATAACTATTTTTAAATTTGGTGTTGCTAAATTTAAAATTGCTGCTCGTAATGCGCTATTAGCTGAAACTCCACCGACTAACGTAACCATTTGCGGCTGAAAATTTTGAATTGCTAATTTTGTTTTTCGCATAATAATATCAACACATGTTTTTTGAAATGTCACACAAAAATTAGACAAGTTAATTTTAGTATTACGTTGTTCTTTTGCAATTAAATTAGCTACAGCTGATTTTAATCCGCTAAAAGAGAAATTATAACTTTGATCATTTAATGGTAGTGATAAGTGATATTGTGTTGTTGTTGTTCCTGTAGCTGCAAGCTTATCAATAATAGGTCCGCCCGGATACCCTAAGTCCAGCATTCGAGCAACCTTATCATAACATTCACCAATTGCATCATCCAATGTTGAGCCTAAAATTTCAAAATTCAAATGTTTTTTCATTAATATTAACTGAGTATGGCCACCACTAACTAGCACTGCTAAAAGAGGAAATAAAAAATCATTATCGATTGCACTAGAATAGATATGACCATATAAATGGTTTAAAGGTAAAATTGGAATTTCTAAATAATTAGACAATGTTTCTGCTATTGTTTTCCCAATATGTAGTGCTCCAATTAAACCAGGTTTTGCTGTGTATGCAATGTATTGTAATTCTATTATATGAATATTAGCTTTTTGCAAAGCTTCAAGTAGAACATAAGAAAAGTTTTTTAAATGTAACCGCGAAGCAAGTTCTGGCACAACTCCACCGTATTTTGTATGTTCCTTAATTTGTGATGAAATAATATTTGCTAAAATTTTTCCATTCTTAAAAATAGCAATACTAGTTTCGTCACAGCTTGTCTCAATTGCAAGAATTACCATTTCATCTACCTCCTCATTATTATATAATAATTTTTCCTTAAAAAATACTAAGAAAGAAACAAGTAACAAAAATATACAAAAAAATAATAGATAAATCTATTATTTTTTAATTTTTGTATATTTAATAAAATTACCCTAAATAACCTTGTTATCCTTCATTACTTTTTCAATCCCTGCAATTGCAGCGTCTTCATCAGAACCACTTGCAACAATTTCTACTTCTGCACCTTGATGAATTCCTAATGCAATAATAGTCATGATTGATTTTAAGTTAGCAGTTTTTCCTCCTGAGAAAATAGTAATATCTGACTGGTATTTTCCTGCTTCTCCTACAATTAATGCCGCTGGACGTGCATGCATCCCAACAGGATCAGCGATAACAGCTTTAAATGATGCCATTAAATTTCCTCCTTTAAAATATACTAACTCATTATATCAAAAAAAAACAAAAATAAGTATATTATCCTTTAACAATTTTTTATGTTTTTAAATAAAAATTTCAATTATTTGGTATTGTTATTTTCTTTTATGATTCCACTTTTTTAATTGCTTGACTATCTGCTGAAATAATCTTGACATTATAAGGATGCGGAAAAACAATTTGGACATTTTGCGCAATAATTTTAACAACAATTCCAATTCCAAATAATTCATGACTAACCGTATCATTTACTTTTCATGGATTAGTTTTAAAAGCTGATTCAATGTTCTTATTAAGATTAAAGACAGTTCGTGATTGTTTTTCACTTTGATTATTATAAGAAATAGTAATTGACTTTGGCTTACTAAACAATCTTTCGCTATTAACTTTTTCATAAAAATCGTTATATAACTCTTTAATAAATCGTGATTCAAAGCGTTCATTACCTGTAATATATGAATAACCATCAGCATAACTAATAAACAACAATTCTTCTGCTCTTGTAATGGCAACGTATAAGGCTCGACGCTCTTCTTCTAATTGTTCAGTTCCCATCTTAATAGCTTGTGTCGTTGGAAAGATTCCTTCATTTAAACCAACAATAAAAACAACCTTTTTTTCTAATCCCTTTGCATTATGAATTGTCATTAAAGAAATAGTATTATCAGTTAAATTAGCACTATCACTATCAGTTTGTAATGAAATTAATTGTAAATATTCACTTAATAATTCTGTTCCTGCTAATTCCTTATTTTGCTGATCAAATTTACCAACTGACGCAATTAATTCTAAAATATTTTCTTCTCGTTCTTCTTCATAGTTATCTCGTAAACGCTGCAAATAACCTGTTTTATCTAAGAGAAGAACTAATAAACTTTCAACTGATTTAGCAGTTGGTAATTGTGCTAATGCTAGCACAATTGCTTCTCGCACTTTATTTAAACTATGTTGAAGATTTAATGGCAATAAATCAAAATGTTGCTCTAGTAATGTTGTAAACATTATTTGTTGCTTTTTTAATATTTGCATAATTTGTTCAAATGCTTTTGGACCAATTTTTGGCGTTAACAACAAAATCCGTTCAATGGCTAAAGAATCATTATTCATAATTATTTTTAAAAAAGCAAGTGCATTTTTAATTTCTTTTCGTTCATAAAATTTAAAAGCCCCAAAAACACGATATGAAAGACCATAATCAGCAAGGGCCGTTTCTAAATCACGTGATAAGTAATTGGCACGATATAAAATTAAAATATCATTATAATCATAATTTTCTTCTTTAATTAAAGTTTTAATTTTACGAGCTACAAAATCACTTTCATCACTACTATTAGCACCGTGATATAAAATTGGTAATTGCCCTGAAGCTTTGATAGTAAATAAATCTTTTTCAATCCGATTTTTATTACGAATAATCAAATTATTAGCTAATGATAAAATGCTTTGTGTTGACCGATAGTTTTCATTTAAAACAATTGTTTGTGTATGCGGAAAATATTTATCAAAATTTAAAATTAAATTAATTTTTGCTCCCCGTCACGAATAAATTGTTTGATCAGGGTCCCCAACAATAGTAATATTGTGATTATCACCGACTAATCATTTAATAATATCAAATTGTAATTCATTGGTATCTTGAAATTCATCAACTAAAAAATAATCAAAACGATTTTGTCATTTTTTTAATACTTCCCCATTATTTTTAAATAACTTATATGTTAATAAAATTAAATCATTAAAATCAACGCTATTTATTTCTCGTAAACGTTTTTCATAAGTGTCATAAACTTCTGCTCATCGCATTTCATCACCATTTGCTGATGCTTTTGCGCTATTAGGGCTAATAAAGTCATTTTTTCATTTCGAAATAAAATTCTTCACCATTTTTGCTTCTTGTGCGTCATATTTCACAGGTAATGTTTTATAAATATTACGAATGATACTATCTTGGTCTGCCATATCAATAATATTAAAATGACGATCATAATTTAAATGAATAATATCTTCTCGTAAAATACGAACACATAGGGCATGATAAGTTGCAACCATACAACGCTGGCCACTATTTCCAATCATCTCAACAATACGGCTTCTCATTTCATTAGTAGCTTTATTAGTAAATGTAACAGCACAAATGCGTCATGGTTGCAAATTAGCATATTTAATTAAATATGCAATTTTATTAGTAATAACGCGTGTTTTACCACTTCCAGCTCCAGCAATAATTCGCACTGGTCCAGTAATTGTTAAAACAGCTTCGCGTTGATTTGGATTTAAACTTTCAATAAATTCATTGACCATGATATTCTGCCTTTCTTTACAAACAATTACATTTTACCCTATAATTCATCAATTTCTTTTAAAATTTCATCAGAAATATTTCCTGGTTGGTTTTCTTGTAAATGAATATGTTTTGTTTTTCTTGTTATTAATTCTTTTGGTATTGTTGGTGCTTTTTTAGGAATTGGTTTTTTCTTGACAGTAAATAAATTAAAATGACGATCAAATAAAATTTGATGATTTGAATTTAACACTAAACCAAAAATTAAACCAAGGTATCATAAAAAATAAATTGTTGTGATAGTTCGAATAATAATTAAAGCAATTGGATTTTTATTAGTTGTCCGAAACAAATCACTTAAACTAACTTCAAAAATTAAATTTAAACTTAAATTTGTCAATAAAACAACAAATCAAGGTAAAAATGTAATAAATAATTCACGGGTAAAAATAACTACTAACTTTAATTTTGCCTCACTCGTAACTAATTTAATTTGAAAACAAAATTTTCCAATTGTTTTACCATCTCAAAAATAAGGAATAAGAACAAAATAAAGAAAGAAAAGAACAAAAGTAACAGCAATAACTAAAATAGGCGCTCAAATTATTCGAGCTTGATCTCAATACTTCATCGTTAAAGTTAATACTAAGGGAATTAAACTCGCTAAAATAATATCAAAGAAACGAACAAAAATCACACGAACTGGACGCGCTAATTGATGAAGCTGATATTCTTCTTCTGGTTTTAACATCATCGTAGCAGCTGAATTTTTATTGTTTGCTAATTCTTGCATTATTTATTTTGTATTTTCCAGTTTTCAATGTTTAATAAAACCTTTAATATCAGCAACAATCATTTTAAATTGTGGTTCTTTTACATTTTTAAGATATTTATTTTTCATAAAACTTTTATAACGACGTTCTAATTTATTTTCGGCACTATGGATAGCTTTAATTGATAATCTTTTATTGTTTTGTAAACTAACAATTTCTAAAAATGTTACTAAGCAAAAGCGAATAAAAGCATACTCTAATTCTTCTTGATATTCACGATATAAATTTAAATCACGATATAAATTAAAAATATAAATTCATTGTTTAATTAAATCAAAAACACTATAATTGACAATTCCTAATTCATAATCAACTAGCACATCTTTAATTGCAACATATCCCCCAGTATAAACTAATGCGTTATAAATAAAGAAAGTATCAGTACGACGATAATCAAGTAATGTAATATTTTTTTGTAAAATAAGGTTTCGACGAAATATCTTTGTAAAAAGCGAGCAATTAACATATGCTAACACTTCTTTATTAGTTTTAGGCGACAGTAAAACATTACATTTATTTCAAATTTCACTTTTTTCTTTTGAATTCGCATAATGTAACCGAAATTCAAGCATATCAACTTTTTTATGCTCAACTTGATATGCTTCAACTTTTTCTTTTAAAACTGCAACTGCTGTTTTATGAATTGTCTGTCCTTCATCAACAATCATAAAAAAATCTCCTTGTGCAATTGAAATAGCAGTATTAATACCATATGAAAAGCCTTGACTTCGTAAATTTGTAATTACTTGAATTTGTTTACCAATATTATTATAAAAGCATTCATTCATAAATTCTAAGAGTGGTGATTTTGGTTGGAATCCACTATCATCAATTAAAACAATTTCATAATCGTCACTTGTTTGTTTCTTAATTGATAGTAAAGTCTTCATTAATTTTGTCTGATTATTTTGTACTACAATAAGAAATGATAAAAACATTCTAATCCCCTCTCTCAATCAATTCTTGCCATAATTATAACATTTTATCTCTTTTTAGTATAATTATTATATTAGAAAAGTAAAATAATTTACAAGTTTAAAAAGAAGGGTTCATCAAATGACAAATGAAACATTACAAAAAATTTTGCAAAAAAAGAAATTACAACTGATGATAAAAAATATTTCGAACAATTTTTGATGTCTTGAGCACTTTATTTACTGATGAAAATCAGCTTTCAACTTTAACAAGTGGCTATAATATTAATCATTATCAACAAGTTTGATTTTCTAATATTGTTTCTCTCACCCAAAAAGTATTAGCAATTAAAAGGGATATGCAAATTATATGTCCGATAACTGAAATTATATTTATTATTTTAATGACACAAATGATCAGACAAAACAACAAAAATTAGGCGAAAAACAATTAGAACGTCAAACCCAATTAATTACTTTTGCAAAATTAAATGAAAAAGAATTAGGTGTTGGTTATCATTTTGTTGGTGTTTTTACATTTATTGGCTTTCTTGATAAAGATTACAAAACAATGATTTATCAAAAAACTAAAAATAGTTATCAACTTAATAAATAATTTAAAAAACCATACTAAGAAAGTATGGTTTTTTAAAATTGATAGTTATTATTTTTATTTGCTTTTGCTTCTAATCGTTGTTTTCTAATTAATTCTCGGGTCATTTTTTTAACTCGGGCATAATCAAACGGATTTCGTTTTCCTGCTCCAGCTTTAATATGTTTGCCAAAAATATTAATTTTTCAAACTCAATTTCTTTGTTTAAATCGTATAATAGCTCCCTTCATGTTAAACATAAAGCCCTACTCATTTATGGTACACAATAATTACCAATTTTTCAATTCATTCACAAGAAAATTAAAAAATGGGTCAAATACTTTATTAAGGATTCGGTACGATTATTATTTTTAAAAATAATTAAGTTAAAACTTCATATCCAGTCGGAGTAATTAAAATTGTATCTTCAAAATGGGCACTACATAAATGTAACGCTGACACTGGTGTTCAATTATCATCTAACATTTTAATTGCTTTAGTCCCAATTTGAACCATTGGTTCAATACAAATTGTCATTCCAGCTTGTAAGCGCATTCCTATCCCCGCTGTTCCAACATTAGGAATCATTGGTTCTTCATGTAATTCACGCCCAATTCCATGACCAGTAAATTCAGTTGGTAAGAAAAAACCTTCTCCTTCAACATATGTTTGAATTGTTTCACCAATATCACCAATTCGTACTCCTGGTTTTAAAATTGCGGTTGCTTTTGCTAGTGCTGTTTCAGTGACAGTTAATAACTTCACATGTTCTCTTGTGCGCGGTTTTCCAACAATTACAGTAAAAGCGCCATCACTATTATAACCTTCATATGAACAACCCGCATCAACAGAAACAAGGTCACCTTCCACAAATGGCGTATGATTTGGAATTCCATGCACTAAAACTTCATTTAAAGAAACACAAATAGTCGCGGAAAAACCATATAAACCTTTAAAATTTGGTTGGCAATTATTTGCTCGAATAATTTCTTCTGCGCGTTGATTAAGCATAACGCCTGTTACTCCTGGTTTAATCATCGCTTTTAATTCTTGAAGAATTTGTTTTAATGTTAAACAAGCTTTGCGCATATATTCAATTTCTTGGTCTGTTTTAATTGTAATCATCGTTAAATTCCTTTCAGATTTTATTTTATCATAAAAAGAAAAAAACTAACAACACAACAGTTAGTTTTTTGGTTAGACTAATTCAATAATCACCATCGGAGCATTATCTCCTTTACGATTATCTAATTTTAAAATGCGTGTATAACCACCATCACGAGTTTTATATTTTTTGGCAATGCCATTAAATAATTTTTGTAATGCGGTTTCCTTTTCATTTGCATCAATATCACGTAAAAAACTAGCAGCACGACGACGAGCATGTAAATCTTGTCGTTTTCCTAGTGTCACTAATTTATCAACATGACGGCGTAATTCTTTGGCGCGTGTTTCTGTTACTTCCAACCGTTCATTAATAATTAATTCGGTTGCTAAATTACGCATTAAGCCATTTCTTCATGCAGTATTTTTCCCTCTTTTTTGTTGGTATGACACCTTTTTTCACCTCTCTTAATCACGTCGAAAGTGTAAACCTAATTGGGCCACTTTGTCTTTAATTTCTGTTAATGATTTTTTCCCTAAGTTTCTAATTTCTTGAATTTCATCTTCTGATTTTGAAACTAAATCACGTAAAGTATCAATTTTTGCTCTTTTTAAGCAATTTTGTGAACGTTGCGTAAACTCTAGTTCATCAATGCTACGATCTAATTCATCTTCTTCCGCTTCTGCTTCAGATGAAATAATTTGGGTTGCTTTAATTGCTTCATTCAAGTTAACAAAGAATTCTAAATGCTCAGTAATAACTTTTGCTGCCATTGCAACAGCGTTAACTGGCGTAATTGAACTATCAGTTTGAATTTCTAATTCTAATTTTTCTAAGTCAGCATTTTTCCCCACCTTTGTTGGTTCAACATTATATGCCACACGCTGAATTGGACAATAATTTGAATCAATTACAATTAAATCAGCATATTTTTTTTCTTTTTTATTATCTGTAAATGATTTATACCCACGTGAATTACGAGCATGTAGCTCCAAGTCTAATTCTCCACCTTTAGCAATTGTTGCTAATAATAAATCACCATTGATAACTTCTACTCCAGTTGGGACAACTAAATCTCTTGCATAAATTTCTCCTTCTTTTGAAGAAACTACTTTTAAAATTACTGATTCTCCATCTGGAATAATATCTTGATTAATTTTTAATACTAAATTTTTAATATTTAAAATTATTTTTGTAACATGTTCAACAACACCGGGAATAGCAGTAAATTCATGCGAGGCACCTTTAATTCGAACAGCAAAAACAGCGGCTCCTGGTGTTGCTGATAGTAATGTTCGACGTATCGCATTTCCTAATGTAACACCAAATCCTCGTTCTAACGGTTCAACTAAAAATTTTCCGTAATTATTGGCTTTATCTTCTGCTTGTAATTTAAATTCTGGTCTAATAAATTGTTTCATCGCCTAATCTTTCTCCTATCCTCTTGGTCTTTTTGGTGGACGTGCCCCATTGTGAGGAATTGGCGTTACATCTTTAATTGAAGTGATTTCTAATCCAATTGCTTGAATGCTCCGTACCGCAGCATCACGCCCTGGGCCTGGCCCTTTTACTTCAACTTGAACACTACTCATTCCGTGTTCTTGGCTTGCTTTTCCAGCTGCTTCAGCAACCATTTGGGCAGCATAAGGAGTTGACTTCTTACTTCCTTTAAAACCCATTGCTCCTGCTGATGCTCATGAAATGACATTACCCGATTCATCAGAAAGGGTAACAATTGTATTATTGAAAGTTGAATGAATATGTGCAATTCCTTTTAGGACATTTTTTTTAACTTTTTTCTTATTCGTTTTTTTTCTAACAGCCATAATTGTTCTCCTTATCTACTATTTTTTCTTATTAGCAACTGTTTTACGTGGTCCTTTAACTGTTCGTGCATTTTGCTTTGACGACTGTCCGCGTGCTGGCAAACTTTTACGATGACGCATTCCACGATAACTACCAATTTCCATTAAACGTTTAATATTCAAGGCAACTTCACGTCGTAAGTCTCCTTCGGTTTTTAATTTGGCAATTTCATTTCTAATTGTTGTTAATTCATCTTCTGATAAATCTTTCACACGAATATCTTCTGATATTTTTGCTTCTTTTAAAATTTGTTGTGATTGTGGTTTTCCAATTCCATAAATATATGTTAACGCAATTACTACGCGCTTATCATTTGGAATATCTACTCCGCCAATACGTGCCATATTCTTTTCCTCCCTTTTTAACCTTGTCGTTGTTTATGTTTTGGCTGTGAACAAATTATCATCACACGCCCTTTTCTTCTAATTACACGACATTTGTCGCAGATTTTTTTAACTGATGATCTTACTTTCATCGTGTATTCTCCTTTACCAAAATTTTTGTTATTTTGTTTATTTATGTCTAAAAACAATACGCCCACGTTCTAAGTCATAAGGTGACATTTCAACAACTACTGTATCGCCGGGTAAAATGCGAATGTAATTCATCCGGATTTTACCCGAAACGTGAGCTAAAATAGTTGCACCATTTTCTAATTGCACCTTAAACATTGTATTTGGTAATACTTCTAAAATTGTTCCTTGTACTTCTAATAAATCAGTTTTGGCCATTTTATCTATTACCTCCAATCTCCGTTATTTTAAAACTGCCATAATTTGATCTCAGACAGCATTTCCTTCCATATCAGCATCAATAACGGTTAATACTTGCTGATTTAAATAATATTCAATTAACGGTGCAGTATCAGCATGATATGCCGCTAATCTAATTTTAATTTTTTCTTCATTATCATCTTTACGTTGTACTAATGGGGTTTGATCATCATCACAAACTCATGCCACTTTTGGGGGCACTGCTGTTTTATGATATGTTCGTCCACAAGTTGGACAAGTTAAACGTCCCGTAATTCGTTCGATTAACTTTGCTTCATCAATTTCAAAATATAATGTATGATCAACCCTGCTATTTAGTTTTTGCAATAATTGATCTAATTTTTTTGCTTGCGCAATTGTGCGCGGAAAACCATCTCAAATTAAATCACCAGTTACTGTTTGTAAATGATTTTCAACCATTTGAATCATAATATCATCAGGAACTAATTTTCCCTGGTCAGCATACTGTTGGCACAAAATACCTAATGGTGTGTTTTGCTTAGTATTATCACGAATAATATTACCGGTTGAAATATGCGTAAAACCAAACTTTTTAACTAAATGGTCTGATTGGGTTCCTTTTCCACTACCAGGAGCTCCTAACAAAATAAAATTTCGCATTAATTTTCCTCTGGCTTTCTATCATAAATATGAATCTTTAGTATCATCCGTTAATTGTTGCGACTTTTTATCAATAAACGCTTGTTGCGTAATTCGTCCTTTAACTTGACGCATTGTTTCTAATGCGACTGATACCATAATAATTAATCCTGTTCCTCCAATTGCTAATGCACTTGGTAAAGCTGTTAATTTACTAATCACATAAGGTAAAATTGCAATTGCCGCCAAAAAGACTGACCCTAAAATACTTAAACGGTTAATTGTTCCCTTAATGTATTTTTCAGTTTCTTTCCCGGGGCGAATACCAGGAATAAAGGTTCCGGCCTTTTGAAAATTCTCAGCAATTTTTTCAGGATTCATTTGCACTTGTGAATATAAGAAAGTAAATAAAATTGTTAAAATCGCATAAATAATAATTCCTGGTCATGTACTAAACGATAAATAATTATTGGTAAATTGCACAAAACCATTATTTGGATTACTTACACTAATAATCTGTGCAACAGTAATTGGGGCTGAAATTAATGCCGAGGCAAAAATTACGGGAATAACTCCAGCGGAATTAATTTTTAATGGTAAGAAGGGGCGGGTTTCTTCATTTCCAAATATCAAACCACTTCCAGTTTGCTGAATTGGCAATTTCCGTTCTGATTCATTTAACATTACAACAAATAAAACCACTAATAAGAACATTACAACATACACTAAGAATTTTAAAATTCCATCAAATAATAAGTTAATGTCTTCTTGTCCTGAAATTCAGAATTTAAAAGTTGTTTGTAAATTATTTGGTAATTGCGCAACAATTCCAGCAAAAATAATTAATGAGACCCCATTACCAATCCCTCTAATTGTCATTTGATCTGCTAATCAAAGCATTAACATTGTTCCTGCAATTAAGGCGGTTGGAACTAATGTATAATAAAAGATCGGACTTCCTGTTCCAAAATCAGATGAATCTCATTTTGGAGAAATAATGCCTTGGTTTGCCATAGTAAAAATTGTGGCAATTCCTTGCATAATTGCAAATGGAATTGTTAATCACTTTGTTAAGCTATCTAATTTTTTCCGCCCACGTTTTCCACTTTTTGCTCAGCGTGATAAAGGAGGAATTACATCAGTTGATAATAACTGTACAATAATCGAAGCAGTAATATATGGTGATACTCCTAAAGCTAAAATTGAAAACTTTCCAAGCGTTCCTCCTCCTAACATTGAAATCAAACTAAAGAACTGATCATTGTTTGATAAATCTTGAAAGTCAGGTGAAATTTTTACGCCTGGGACTGTTAAATAACTACCTAAACGAATTAAAACTAAAATTAATAAAGTAAAACAAATTCGTTTAATCAAATCTTTATTTTTAACAAAAAAGTTTGATGATTTAACAATGTCAACCTCGCGATTATGGCGAGTCATTTTTCTTTTTTTCGCTTTAGTTTTCACTATATTACCTCCACTTTTCCTCCAGCTTTTTCAATTGCTGTTTTTGCAGTTTGCGAAACTTTGTTAACTTTAACATTAACACTCTTAGATATTGTACCATTACCTAAGATTTTAATTAATTCTTTTTCATTTTTTAGCACTTTTTTGGCAACTAATGTTTGATGGTTAATTTCATTCAATCCTAATTTTTCCAAATCACTTAAGTTTAATAAGACATATTTTTTGGTTGTTAAATTAGTAAAACCAACCTTTGGTAAACGACGGAAGATAGGAGTTTGTCCCCCTTCAAATCCAGGGCGAACACCACCACCGGTGCGGGCATTTTGCCCTTTATGTCCTTTACCAGCTGTTTTTCCTAATCCTGATGAAGTTCCTCGTCCTAGTCGTTTCTTACTATGACGGGCTCCATCAGTATACTGTAATCCGTTTAATTTCATTGTTCTGTCCTCTTATCCTTGTAACTCTTCTACGGTTTTACCACGTAATTTTGCAATTTGATCAATTGTTCGTAAATTACTTAAACCATCTAATGTTGCACGAATCATATTAATTGGGGTATTTGATCCTAATGATTTTGTATAAACATCTGCTAAACCTGCTAATTCAATCACAGCTCGGGCTGGTCCTCCAGCAATAATTCCTGTCCCTTTGCGAGCTGGTTTAATTAATACTTTTCCTGCTCCAAAATGACCAATAACTTCATGTGGAACAGTTGTTCCCACTAGTGGCACTTTTACTAATTGTTTTTTTGCCTCTTTAATTGCTTTTTTGATTGCATCAGGAACTTCGTTTGCTTTTCCAGTCCCAAAACCAACGCGACCTTTTTTATCACCAATCACAACAACTGCCGCAAAGCGGAAATGGCGTCCTCCTTTTGTTACTTTAGTAACCCGACGAATTGTTACGACTTTTTCTTCAAACATATTTTCATCACTACGACGATCATTATTACGTTCAAAACGTTGATTGCCTTGCCGAAAATTATGTTGTGGTCCTTCTTTTTTTGCTGCTGGTTGAGCTGAGTTTCCTGTATTTGGTTTTAAATCTGTTTTATTCTCTGCCATATCTTCTTATTGCTCCTTTTAAAATTTCAGTCCTGCTTTACGAGCAGCCTCTGCAAATGCTTTTACTTTGCCATGGTATAAATATCCACCGCGATCAAATACTACCGTTGTAACTTTTTTATCAAGTGCTTTTTTTGCAATTTCAGTGCCAACTTTTTCTGCCGCTGCAATATTGCTTGTTGATTTTAAACCAGCCATTTTTAATGTTGAGGCTGCAACAATTGTTTTTTGCTTCACATCATCAATTAATTGAGCATAAAAATGTCCATTTGATTTAAACACATTTAAACGAGGAACAGCTGTTGTACCATTAATTTTGGCACGAACACGAAAATGTCTTCTTTTTCGTTTTGCACTACGACTTTGACTTTGTAAATTTGCCATTGTTGATATTCCTTTCTTCTGCTATTTACCAGCAGATTTTCCTTCTTTACGGATAATGTGTTCGTTTTTGTATTTAACTCCTTTACCTTTGTAAGGTTCTGGCTTACGATAATTTCTGATGTTTGCAGCTACTTCCCCAACTAATTGTTTTGAAATTCCTTCTACAATAATTTGTGTTGGTTTTGGAAGTGTAATTGTAATTCCTTGCGGAATTTTATATTCAATTGGATGAGAATATCCTAAACTTAACGTTAACTTATCACCAGCTAACGCCGCACGATACCCTACTCCATTAATTTCTAATTCTTTTTTGAAACCTTTGCTGACACCTTCTAACATTCCTTGAATTAAAGAATTAATTGTGCCATGTAATTGCTTACTATGTTTCACATCATTTGCTCTAGTTGTTATCACAACACCTTCTTTGACGGCAACAGTAATAACACTTGGAATTGCTTGTTCTAATTGTCTTTTTGCGCTTTTTACAATAACATTATTTGGTTGAATTGTTACTTCAACACCAACTGGAATTTTTAACTTTCTATTACCAATTCGAGACATTGTTTTGCTCTCCTTTAAATATTTCTATCACACATAAGCAATAACTTCGCCACCCAAGTGAGCTTGTTTTGCTGCTTTGTCTGTCATAATTCCTTGATTTGTTGAAATAATTGCAATTCCCATCCCATTTAAAACTTGAGGTACTTCTTCAACGGTTACATAAACTCTTAAACCTGGTTTTGAGATTCGTTTTAATCCTGAAATAACTTTTGTTTTACCTTTATACTTTAAAGTTAACGTTAAGTCTTTTTTAATATCTCCTGATACTTTAAAGTCTTCGACATAGCCTTCTTCTTTCAAAATCTCAGCAATTCTTACTTTCATTTTACTTGACGGCATTTTTACACTTTTGTGTAAACGTTGATTAGCATTGCGAATTCTTGTTAACATATCAGCGATTGTATCAATCATCATAATTAATTAGTCTCTCTTTCTATCATGAAGCTTTTCTAACCCCAGGAATTTGTCCTTTACTTGCTAAATTTCTAAAGCATAAACGACATAAATCAAATTTACGTAACACAGCATGAGGTCGTCCACAGTTTCCACATCGAGTATAACCTCTTACCTTGAATTTTGGATGGCATTGTTGTTTAACTTTTAATGATTTTTTGGCCATATCTTCTTTCCTCCTATTTTTTAAATGGCATTCCCATTTTGCTTAATAATGCTCGAGCATCAGCATCATTTGTTGCACTTGTGACAATTGTAATATCCATTCCCCGTACTCTTTTAACTTTATCATAGTCAATTTCAGGGAAAATAATTTGTTCTTTAATTCCTAAGGTATAATTTCCACGCCCATCAAAGGCATCTTTATTAAGCCCACGGAAATCTCTTACTCGTGGTAAAGCAATGTTGATTAGTTTATCTAAAAACTGATACATTTTTTTCCCACGTAAAGTAACTTTTGTTCCAATTGGCATTCCTTCACGTAATTTAAAGGAAGCAATTGAACCTTTAGCTTTGGTAACAACTGGTCGTAACCCAGTTATTAATGCTAATTCATTTGTAATATCTTCAATTACTTTACTATTTTGTGTTGCATCCCCAGCTCCCATGTTAACAACAATTTTTTTAACAACAGGAACTTGCATTATTGATTGAAAACCTTGCTCTTTGAATAATTCTTTAACAATTGTATTCTTATATTTTTTTTCTAAATTAACATTCATTATTAATCATTATTCCTTTCTACGCTAAATGCGCTTTTGATTTACGAGCAATGCGAACTTTTTTACCATTATCAGCAATTTGATAACTAATTTTAGTAACTTCTTTTTTATTTTTTGGATCAATTAATGCAACATTTGAAATATGAACTGAAGCGGGAACTTGTTGAATTCCTCCTTCAGTGTTATCTTGTGAAGGTTTCACATGTTTAATATTTGTAATTCCTTCAATTACCACACGACTTTTTTCACGTAAGACACGAATGATTGGACCTTCTGTTCCTTTATGTTTTCCGGCTATAACTTTCACTAAGTCACCTTTTTTAAATTTAACTTTATTCATAAATAGTCTCCTATAATACTTCTGGTGCTAATGATGCAATTTTTACAAAATCAGCATCTTTAACTTCCCGGGCGATTGGCCCAAAAATCCGTGTTCCACGTGGGTTTTTATCATCTTTAATTAATACTACAGCATTTTCTGAAAATTGAATTTGTGTTCCATCACTTCGTTTTAAACCACGTTTAGTACGCACGATAACCGCTTTAACAACTTGTCCTTTTTTGACAATTCCACCCGGGGTTGCTTTTTTAATTGTACATACAACGATATCCCCAATATTAGTAAACTTTCGTCATGAACCACCCAAATTTTTAATTACTAACACTTCTTTTGCCCCAGAGTTATCAGCAACTTTTAATCTTGATTCTTGTTGGATCATTTTTTTATTATCCTCTTCTTACTAACCAATTGCTTTTTCAATAACTTGAATTAGACGAAAGTGTTTAGTTTTTGATAAAGGACGCGTTTCCATAATGCTTACTTTATCTCCAATGTGGGCTTGATTTTGTTCATCATGTGCTAAATATTTTTTTGAATACTTTACACGTTTTTTATATAAGGGGTTATTTTTATATGTTTCAACTAAAACAGTAATTGTTTTTTCAGCTTTATCTGAAATAACACGTCCTTGTAAGACTTTACGACTATTTCTTTTCATTATTTTTTCCCTGTCCCTTTCTTAGTTGTTTTGTCATCGGCTTTTTTTGTTGTTTTACTAGAGGTTAAGATTTTATCACGATTTTCTTTTCAATTTGTACCATAAGTATATTCTTTTGCGTTAGGGTCTTTTGTTTTTAATTCTAAATCAATTTTAACTCCTGAACCACGCCCTTTTGCAGCGCTACCCATCGCAACAGAACTTTTAATTGCTGCTAATTTTTCTTTTGCATTAAGTTCAGTTGTTTTTTTAGTTGTCTTAGTTGGCTCTGCTTTTTTTGCTCCTTTTGGTACTTCAATGTGTGCTTTAGCCGAAGTAACTGATTTAACAGTTACTGTTGTTTTGTCGCTTGGTGTTATTTTACTTTTTGCTGCTGGTTTCTTTGCCGCAGCTTTTTCTTTAATTAAAGTTTTTAATGTTGCATCTTTATCAGTTTTAGTTTCTTGTACAACATCTTTTTTAGCCACTGAGGCTTTTTTTACAGCTGATGTAGCTGCTTTTCCAGTTGTCGGTTTTTCTTCCCCAACAACTTTTTTCTTAGGAGATTCTTTCCCACCGGCTGGTTTCTTTGTCGCAACTGGTGTTTTTTGTTCATCAAGAACATTTGCTTCTCCTGTTGTTGAAACAACAGCTTCTTCTGTTAAGTCCATTGCGTCATTTAATGGTAAATCCATTAAACTTGGCATTTCTCCTTCAGCAGCTTGTTGCTCAGCCATCATTTGCTCAATTTTTGCCTTGCGGTGTTTTGCAAATGCTTGTGATTCTTTTTCAATTTTCGCATATGTTTCATTTAAATTAACTTTAACATTAATTGCGGTGTTTTCCCCAGCATTTTTACGAGCAGATAAGATTGTTAAAATGCAAGCAATTTGCTTTTTTAATTCCCCAATGCGATGTGGTTTTTCTAAATTCCCCATTGCTGATTGGAATCGTAACGCAAATAATTCAGCACGTGATTCTTCTTCCAGTTTTTTCAATTCTTCAACTGATTTTTTGGTTAAATCATTCATCTCTTACTCTTTTCCTTTTTTAACAATCTTACATCTTACTGGTAATTTATGCATTGCTAATCGTAATGCTTCACGGGCAGTTTCTTCAGAAACACCTGCTACTTCAAACATGACCGTTCCTATTTTAACAACTGCTACTCATTCTTCGGGTGAACCTTTTCCTGAACCCATTCGAACTTCTAATGGTTTTTTTGTTTTTGCCATATGAGGAAAAATTCTAATTCAAACTTTTCCTCAACGTTTCATATAACGTGTCATTGCAATCCGCGCTGCTTCAATTTGGCGGTTTGTAATTCACGCTCCATCTAGTGATTTTAATCCAAATTCTCCAAAATCTACTTTCGTATTTCCTTTTGCTTTTCCTTCATATTTAATACGATGCGGACGACGATATTTTGTTCTTTTTGGTAATAACATTATTTTGCCTCCTTAGCAGCAGGGTGTGATTTTGGTCCTTGATCACGACGATTATTGTTTGAACGATTAAAGTCGCGTTTTTCAAACTTTGGTTTTTCATCACTTGTAGAAACTAATTCTTTGCTTAGGATTTCTCCCTTACAAATTCAAACTTTAACTCCAATTTGGCCATAGGTTGTTAAAGCTTCGGCTAAAGCATAATCAATATCACTACGTAAAGTTGCTAATGGTACGGTTCCTTCGGTATATCCTTCTGTTCGTGCCATATCTACACCACCTAAACGTCCTGAAACGGAAGTTTTAATTCCTTGTGCTCCAGCTTTCATTGCTTTTTTAATTGCTAATTTTTGAACACTTCTAAATGAAGCACGATTAACAATCTGTTCAGCAATGGTATTCGCCACTAATTGTGCATCAGTGTCTGGGTTTTTAATTTCAACAACATTAATTTTTACTTCTATTTTACGATCGCCGATTGTAACATGTACTAATTTTACTAATTTTGCGATGTTTTTTCCTTCTTGTCCTAAGACAACACCAACACGAGCAGTTCTAATAAAGATAACAATCTCTTTTTTTGTTCGTTCAATTTCAATTTTAGAAACACTTGCTCCTTTTAATTTTTTCATTAGAGCTTTTCTAATCTTGATATCTTGATGCAATCATTTGACATATTCTTGCTTTTCAGCGTATCATCTTGAATCTCACGTTTTAATAACTCCAACGCGTAATCCTGTTGGACTAACTTTTTGACCCATCTCTTGTTATCTTCCTTTCTTATTGTTGTCTATCACTAACAGTAACTGTGATGTGACTTGTTCTCTTCAATATTTCATATGCTCGCCCATGTGCACGCGGACGGAAACGTTTTAATGTTGGTCCTTCGTTAACAAAGATTTCTTTAATAAATAAGCAATCAGCATTCAATCCATTATTATTAACGGCATTTGCTACCGCTGATTTAACTAATTTTTGAACTGGAACTGATGATTTTTTGTTTGTGTTGTTAAGAATAACTATTGCGTCTCCCACTTTTTTATTCCGAATTAAATCGGTAACTAATCTTACTTTTCGTGGCGATATTCTAATACTTCTTAAGTTTGCTCTTACATCCATTTATATAATACTCACTTTCTGAATTTAATTATTTTTTCTTCTTCTTATCATCGCCATGTCCACCAAATTTTCTTGTTGGTGAGAATTCTCCCAATTTATGACCAACCATATCTTCGGTAACATAAACTGGAATATGTTCTTTTCCATTGTGGACAGCAAAAGTATGACCAATAAATTCTGGGAAGATAACGCTTCTTCTTGATCAAGTTTTAACAACTTCTTTTTTATTCGCAGTATTCAATGCTTCAACTTTTTTTTGTAAATGTTTATCAACAAATGGCCTTTTTTTCAGACTTCGTGACATTGTTTTACCTCCTATATATAATCTCTCTAATTTTGATTTTTACTTTCAACTATTATTTGTCGGATTGACTCTAATTAGCAAGATTATTTAGTACGTCTTCTAACGATTAATTTAGTTGAAGCTTTTTTCTTGTTACGAGTTTTCACTCCTAATGCTTTTTTACCTCATGGTGTCATTGGTGCTTTTCGACCAACCGGAGCTTTACCTTCTCCCCCACCATGGGGGTGATCATTTGGGTTCATAACTGACCCACGAACAGTTGGGCGAATTCCACGTCAGCGGTTTCGTCCTGCTTTTCCTCAATTTACTAGGGCGTAGTCTTCGTTTCCAACTTCACCAACTGTTGCTCGACATTCTCCTAAAACTTTACGAACTTCACCTGATGTTAATCGAATTGTGACATATTTACCATCTTCATCTTTCCCTAATAATTGCACTGATGAACCAGCTGAACGAGCTAATTGTCCACCTTTGCCTGGACGTAATTCTAAATTATGTAGAACAGTCCCTTCTGGAATGTTTTTTATTTTCATGCAGTTTCCAACTTTAATATCTGTTTTCTCACCACTAACAATTTGCATTCCAACTTTGATGGTTTTTGGTGCTAAAATATATCTTTTTTCACCATCAACATAATTAACTAAACAAATAAAGGCATTACGATTTGGATCATATTCAATTGTTGCAATTTTTCCAATAATATTATCTTTATTACGTTTAAAGTCAATAATACGATATTTAACTTTATGGCCGCCACCTTTATGTCTTGTTGTAATAACTCCTTGGTTATTACGACCAGCATGTTTTTTCCGAGTTTCAATTAATGATTTTTCCGGGCGATCAGTTGTCAATATGGAATAATCTAATGACGTCATATTACGACGACTCGGTGTGACTGGTTTAAAACTCTTAATTGGCATTTTTATTTATCCTCCTATTTCGCCAATAAACAGTCCCAGATAGTGTATCCTGGAATTATTTATCTTCTCCTAATAAATCTAATTTCTCACCTTGTTTTAATTTAATAATTGCACGTTTTGTGTATGTTGTCTCTCCAACAAATTTTCCCATTTTCTTTTCTTTTGGGTCATAATTAATAACATTAACTTTTTCAACCTTTACTTCAAAGATTTTTTCAAAAGCTTTTTTAATTTGAACTTTATTTGCTGTACGCGCAACTTCAAAAGTATAAACCCCATTCGCCATATTACGATATGTTTTTTCTGATAAAATTGGTTTTTTTATGACATTTGTAATATGCATTATGCGTACACCTCCTCAATTGCTTTTATTGCTTGTTCTGTTACTAATAATTTGTTTGCATTTAATAAATCATATATATTAATCCCAGCTGATGTAATTATATTTACCTTTTCAATATTACGTGATGATTTAAAATTAACTTCATCACCTTCTGTGGTAATAATTAATAGTTTTTCACCATTAACTTTTAAATTATTTAAAACTTCAACCATTGCTTTTGTTGAAGGTTTGTCAATTCCAAATTGATCAATTATCATAATATTTTTATCTTGAACTTTCAACGATAATGCAGATTTAATTGCTAATTTTCTAACTTTTTTATTAACATGTTTTAAATAATTTTTCTCTGGAGTTGGGCCAAAAACAATCCCTCCTCCTTTTCATTGTGGTGCTCTAATTGAACCTTGGCGAGCACGACCAGTTCCTTTTTGTCTTCAAGGTTTTCTTCCCCCACCAGATACTTCAGTTCTTGTCTTAGTTTTGTGTGTGCCTTGACGCATTGCGGCTTGTTGCGCAATAACAGCATCAAACATTGCTTGCTGATGTGGCTCAATTCCTCAAATGGCATCATTTACACTAATTTCTTTAAAGCTTGTTCCCTTCGCATCAAGTACTTGTAATTTCATTTTAAAATTCCTTTCTACAAAACTATTCTGTCTTTGATGCTGGTGCATCAGTGACTGCTGTTGGCGTTGTATCAACTGCTGCATCAACAACTCCTTCAACTGGTTTTTCTTCTTTTACTGTGGGCTCTGGTGTTTTTGTTTCAACAATTCTTTTAACTAATTTTGTTGGTGTATTTGGTTTTAAACCTTTAATTGCTTCTTTAATAACTACAAACTGTTTTTTTGGACCTGGAATTGAACCTTTTACCAATAAAGCATTTTTTTCAGTATCAATTGCAATAACTTCTAAATTTTGAATTGTTACTTTTTCGGTTCCCATATGTCCAGGCATTTTTTTAGATTTTAAAATCCGATTTGGGGCAATAGTTCCCATCGACCCAACACCACGGTGATAACCTGAACCATGTCCCATTGGTCCCCGTGAATAGTTATGTCTTTTAATTGAACCGGTAAATCCTTTCCCTTTTGAAGTTCCTGTAACATCAACGAATTCCCCAGCAGTAAAGATATCAGCTTTAATAATATCGCCAGGATTATAACCATCCATATTTCTGATTTCTTTAACGAAGCGCTTAGGTGTTGTATTCGCTTTTTTGAATTGTCCTTGGTCTGGTTTTGAAACCAAACTAATTCTTTTATCTTCGACAGCTAATTGAAGCGCTTGATAACCATTTTGTTCTTTTGTCAATACTCGTAAAACAACATTAGGTTGTACTTCAACTACTGTAACTGGTATTAATCTACCATCGGTAGCAAAAATTTGTGTCATACCAATTTTGCGCCCTAAGATTCCTTTCATTTCTTTCCTCCTTGAAAATACGTCATGTATATCTTGTCTATAAATTAAATTTAAGAATGGTTATTTATTTCATTTCAATTTCCACACCACTTGGTAACTGCACTCTTTTTAAAGTGTCAATTACCTTTGGACCATCAGGATTAATAATATCAATAATTCTTTTATGTGTTCTCATTTCAAATTGTTCTCTTGAATCTTTGTATTTATGAGTTGCTCTTAAAATAGTAATGATATTACGATCAGTTGGTAAAGGGATTGGTCCCCTTACCTCTACTCCTGCTGCTTGAGCTGCTTCAATGATTTTTTTAATTGATTGATCAACCACACGGTGATCAAAACCTTTTAATTTAATTCTCATTTTAGTTTGAGCCATTACTTTTCCTCCTAATTTATTCATATTTTTTGTGTAAACATTAACAACTCCTATCAGTGTATCAGTTATAGACTACAAAAGATGTTTCCACAAAATATACATTCTTATTCATCTTATTGGATAATAGGCAATAATGCAAGTCTTTTTTAAGAAAAAAAATAAAATATTTTATCTTTTTTACTTCTTTGTTTCATCTAATTTATAATTAATATTATAATAAAATTGGAATAATTACATGTTGAAAAGTAAGGAGAAAAATGGCAAAAGAAATAGAAAATAAAACTATTCTATGAAAAAAAACAAAGGACAATGGTTATGATTTGCGTTATCAAAAAATTCAAGAACATAAAGCACAGGTGTTTAAAATTCAACTTGAAACTTTAGCACGTAAAACATCACGAAGCCATGAAATTTACCGCAAAACAAACAAAAAACCACAGTTAGATAAAAAGAAAATCATTGATAAAAATAATCCAATGTATAAAATTTTATTAAATGCTCAAAAAAAGAATAAGCAATTAAAAAACCAAGCTTATAGAACAAAGGATCCTAATTATATTGATGTTAATAATATGACTGTCACTGACCGAATTAAAGTTATTAAATTAGCTAAAAAAATAGTCCTTATTATCGGCAATTATTATTAGAAAAAAATACAAATGTTTTATCAGAATTAGCGCGAAAACAAAAAATTGCAATGATGGAGCAAACCCACCAAAATAAAAAAAGAACTAAAACTAAAAAAATATAATCTGGTTGTTCTTTTTAATTAAAAATTACTTATGATAACTTTCATTATTAATAATCTTAAAACTACGATATATTTGTTCTAATAATACTAATCGGCATAATTGATGTGGTAAAGTTATTGCTCCAAAGCTTAATTGAAAATTAACCTTTGACAATAATTCATTATTATTATTATTATTATTAAAGCCATGACTGCCTCCAATAATAAACAATAACTTTGCTTTTTTAAAATCTTTAACTTCCTTAATATATGCAGCAATTTGTTCACTTGTTAAAATTTGACCTTGTGATGCTAATAATACTTTATAATATTCTGAATAATCTAATAGTTTTTTTATTACTAATGCTGTTTGTTCATTAATTGTTACTTGTTCATTCTTATTATTAACTTCTTTTAATTCAATAATTTCTAATTTTGCATAATGCTTAATTCTTTCAAAAAAAGTTTCATAGCCCATTATTTAGATACTTTTTATCTAATGAACCAATTGCCAGAATTTTAATATCCATTATTTATATTGGTCAGTAATTGAATCAACATTAATTGTTCATTTTAGAGCTGGGAAAGTATAATTTGTTTCTGGTGTTGGGAATTGACCACGTTTACCAACTTCCTTATCTTCTTCATCGGTTAAAATTCCTTTATCATCATTTTTTTTAACAAAACCTAATGCAATTTTAATATTTTGATCAATCTTAGCAGCATCTGGAATCGCATTAAAATTATAGTGATGATAATAATCATCTTTTAAACTCTCAAAGTCATAAAAACCATAACTTAGGAAAAATCATTGATGACCATAAGTTGGACTATCTTTTGTACTATTTGGATTTTCGTAAACAAGATAATTTGCATAACCTACTAATTTATCAATTGTTGATGTAAAAGTAAAACGATTATGTTCTCCTTGAAACTCAAAGCGAATTGTCACATTAGGAATAACAATTGCAAGATAACGTGCTGATTGATATCCACGATTTTGATCAATTTGATCATAACCTTGATTATAGCCATTTTTTGGATCATTTAATCATTCAAGAATCGATGCTATAGGTGATAATACTTTTAATGATGAAGGTGTATAAGGAGTTTTTTTGCCATCTGGTCAAGTTTGTTCTTTAACTCATTCTTTATTCTTTGTTTTTTCTGCATTTCCAGTCATTGTCACCAAATTATCATTTATTTTATTTAAAATTTTTTTATTTTCATTTGCAAGGAAAGCAACTTGACTATAGTATGGGTCATAACTAGTTGAATAATTGTTAAAAAATTCTTCTCATAATACTTTTTGATTAATTTTTTTACTATTATCAAAAGGATCTTGCGCATCAGTTTTTGCAGTTTTAATTAGTTCATCCTTTTGCCCTTTTAAGCCAGCTGCAATTTGCTCATCAGTTCACTTTGCTCCTTTACCAGTTGTTACACTATTATCTTTTGTTAAATTTATACCATGTAAAATAGGATTAATTGCATTATTAATTAAACCCAATTGCCCCCCCTGTAAACTGTATTCATAAGGAGCACCATTTTCATCTTTTCCTGATTGGGTTACATCATCAATTCCATTTGTTGATTTACCAGTTGCTGTTGGAGCATGACTAAATTTTTGATTTCCATTATACATAAAAGTAGGAATAGGATTTCCTTGTGGTGCACCACTACAAGCAACAGCTGATGCTGATGATGCTGTAACCAAAGTTGTTGCTGCAAAAATTGATAATAACTTACGCATTATAGTCCTCTTTTCTTAAACACTAATTTATTTTTCACTAATTAATATAGTATCCTAAATTTTTGTATTTTGCAAACCATAATCAGCAAATGAACCGTGTTTTTTTACAAACAATAATTCAACACTCCCAGTTGGACCATTTCGATGCTTTGATAAAATTAATTGTGCTTTTTCTGTTTCTAACATTGGTCCTTCCATATTATTTGAATCGTGAGAAGTATAATATTCTTCTCGAAATAAAAACATAATAATATCCGCATCTTGTTCAATTGCTCCTGAATCACGTAAATCAGACATAATTGGCCTTTTGTCTTCTCGTTTTTCAACTGATCGTGATAATTGGGATAAACAAATAATCGGAACCTCTAATTCACGTGCTAATGCTTTAAGTTGCCGCGAAATTGTTGAAACTTCCTGTTGACGTGAATCACCAAAATGAGTTCCAGTGCTAAGTAATTGTAAATAATCAATAACAACTAAACCAACTTCGTTTTCACGACATAATTTTCTTAACTTTGACTGTAATTCAATAACTTTCAAACCTGGTGTATCATCAATAAATAATTTTGTTTGTTTTAAAAAATCTGCCGCCTTGGTAATATTTTCTCAATCACGTGTTTGTAACCCTTTACCAGTTCGGACTTTAACAGAATCAACTGTTGAATAACTTCCTAGCATTCTTTGAATTAATTGTTCCGCTGGCATTTCAACTGAAAAAATAGCAACTGCTTTTTTTGATTGAGCAGCTGATTTAACAGCAAAATTTAAAACTAATGCTGTCTTTCCCATTGAAGGACGTGCCGCCAAAATAATAAAATCCCCTTTTTGAAAACCTGATGTCATACGATCTAAATCACGAAAACCACTTGGACTTCCTGTTAACATTTCACCAGAATTTTCTAACAATTCGATTTTTTGAAGTACTTTATCAACTTCATCATATGAAGTTTTAAATAAATTCCCTTTTCGCTCTTTTTTAACATCTAAGATTTCTTTTTCTGCATGACTAACAACTTCATCAATTGGCTGATGAGCATCAATCTGACGATTAATACTATCAACAACAGCCTTTAATCGACGTGAGGTTGTATTTTTAATAATAATATCTAAATATTCAGATAAATTAGCATCTGTTGTATATGATTGAAATAAATCAGTTAAAAATTCAATGCCACCAATTTTATTTAAAATATTATTTTTTAACATATAATTGCTTAATGTTGTAATATTAATAGCAACCTTTGCTGAAAATTGTTCTTGTAAAGTTTTGAAAATTACTTTGTAATTCATTACAGTAAAATCTTCTTCTGTTAAAATTGAAAAAACTTCTTCAGCTGCTGTAATGGAGTGTGCAATTATTGCTAAAACATTTTTTTCCGCATCATTAATAACATTAAGTTTATTTAATTCTGTTTTATTGATGTTTTCCATTAATTAACTCTCCTTTTTTTCTACCATCATTTTTAATGTTGCAATTATATTTGGAGCTAATTTAATTTTTAGGTAATGTAACCCAAAACTTGTTAAATTATTATTATCAATAAATTTCTTTTTATCAACTTTTAAATTAAATTCTTTTGCTAATCGATCTTCAATTTGTGTTAAAGAAACAGAACCAAATGTTTTATTATCATGAACTTTTAATTTAAAATTCAATGTTAATTCTTCTAATGTTGCTTTTAATTCTTCTAAAGAAGCTTTTGTTGCTGCTTCTTGTGCTGCTTGCTGTGATAAAACAACATTTAATTTAGCCAAATTAGCAGAAGTTGTTGGAATTGCAAAACCTTCTTTAATTAAATAATTTTTTGCATAACCATCAGCAACATCAATTACATCATTAACTTTTCCTTTTCCTTTAACATCTTTAATTAAAATAACTTTCATCATAATCACCTACTACAAATTATAACAGAAAACTTCTTAAAATAATTTTAATAAATAAAAAACGAATTATTTTCTTCGCTTTTTAACCAATATCTAATAAATATAACGATAGCACCGCTTTTTTAAAAACTTTATCCAAACGTTTTTCAGCTTCGCTATCTTCTTGATATGTTAAAGAATTCCGATATTTTGTATGTTGTAAAAAACTAAAAATATCATATTCTAACTTAGGATTAAAATCTTTAATTTCAGCTCGTTTTTCTTCTAACAGTGGTAATAACTTATTTAAAGCAATTAACTTAGCACTAATATTACCATTATTTGCAAAATACTCAGTAAAAATTATTTCTTTATTAATTTTGTTATCATCATTATCAATATTTTTTAAAGTTTTATTTGACATTAATCTTGGTTTTCTTCTTATCTTGCTATTACTACCAGTACTATTGTCTTTAACACCAAAACGTTTTACTTTTAATCCGTTATTAATTGCATCAACAATTTCAATACCAAATCAATCTAATAATTCATAAATTTTTGTTGGATAACTATTAAAAGCAACTGATTTATAATTATTCAAAGCACTAATTGTTGGTCCATCCGTTTCCATTGATAAATTAGTAATATTTAATGTATATTCACAAAATTTTAATAATTCTGAATCTTCAATAAAAAAATTATCAATTTGGTTATAAATTAAATCATAATTTTTTCCTTCGTTTTTCTTATTTATTTTTTTCCCTAAATTCAAATCTAAATCATTTGTTAAATCAATACTATAACTTTCTTTAATAATTCCTAATTCATGTAATTCATTATTTGCATCTAAATTAATATCAAAAAATAAAATTGCTTTATCAACATTCATTCCAAATAATTTAGTTGATGAATTATCTAATGATGACTTAATAAATTGATCATTAATCATAACTACTCAATCTGTAAGGATTTCTTTAAAATTCGTTAAAAAATATGCATATCTTTCGTTTTCATTTTTATCAAAAATTGACATACTTCACCCCTGTTTATATTCTGTTTTGCATTAGATGTATTATACCAAAAAAAGGCATTATATTAAACCCTCCCTCACAAAAATTCAGGATAATAGTAACAAGCAACCATTAAATTCAATTAAAAAAGCATATTAATAATTTAATATGCTTTTTTAATTAATTGTTTAAATCTATTTTGAAATGGTGGACCCGAACGGGATCGAACCGTCGACCCCCTGCGTGCAAGGCAGGTGCTCTTCCAGCTGAGCTACGGGCCCAAAATTCTTATAAAAAAATGGTCGGGCTAAATGGACTTGAACCATCGACCTCACCCTTATCAGGGGTGCGCTCTAACCGGCTGAGCTATAGCCCGAAAACCTAAATTATTATAACATTAAGTTTATTTAAAAAACAACCATAAATTTAAAATATTTTAAAAAAATAAAAAGCAAAATTAATTTGCTTTTTATTAGACTTCTTGCATAACCTAGTTATTTTAAAATTCCTATAAAATATATTTAAAATAGAA
>NZ_RXFY01000020.1:0-13915 GCF_044714355.1 Spiroplasma sp. ald
TGTAGGAAAATATTAAATTTTTAAATAAAAGACATAATTAATTAAAATTATAATTTGCTATTAGTATCTTTTTAAAAATATTTACAATTATTATTTTACTAGGTTATGCAAGAAGTCTATTAGATAAAATTTTTATTCAACAATTTAATGAAAAAATTAAGAAAAATAATGCAATTAATTAAGAAATTCGTGCGGCAATTGCTTTTGATAAAACTGGTAATAAATCTTTAATGCGTCTAATTTTAGGAACGGTAACAGCTGAAAATTCAGGACAATTACCTGAAACAGCTGACATTGGTAATTATCAACCGGCCTTATGGGCAGGAGAGGGAATAAATTCATCGGGCTTAACAACTGAAAATTTTGTA
This sequence comes from Spiroplasma sp. ald, assembly GCF_044714355.1. Classification (NCBI taxonomy): domain Bacteria; kingdom Bacillati; phylum Mycoplasmatota; class Mollicutes; order Entomoplasmatales; family Spiroplasmataceae; genus Spiroplasma; species Spiroplasma sp. ald. The sequence goes on from NZ_RXFY01000020.1 coordinate 369, forward strand.
ACAGCTTATAAAAAAGTTTACCTATTTTTAATGTCAGTGATAATCATATGATGTTAGCTAGATTATGTGTTAATTTAAATTTTATTTCACTATATGGTTTACCATTAGCTGGAACATTAAAAATCGATGGTAAAAATTTTGAAAGTAATATTTTAATTAGTCGTCAAGGTTTAGATACTAAATTAATAAATTTTGGAAAAATAATTGTTGCGTTTCATAAATATTATCAAGTTGAAATTAAAAAACGAGTTTCAACTTTTAAAGATGAAATTAATTTTAAGCATACTAGTGTATTTCATGTTGGTGAAAAGTTATTTAATAAATTTAAAAGAAATACGCAGAGTGCTAATGCAATTTTTAAAGAATTATTAAGTAATTTTAAACAAAGTTCAAATGTAGATAATTTACCTGATCTTAAGTTATTTAATGCTTATAATTTGGTCAAAGATAAAGCCGTTTGAGTTGGAAATAATAATAATTATCAAACCGTTCGAAATCGAATTGTCTTCAATTATTATTGAAGTTCATTTTGTTTAGCATTTACATTTGGTTTAAATCGAACAAATTCAATTTTCTATGCAGTCTACGGTTCAAATGGTGGCGATATTGATGTTAACCATGGATAATGAGCATGAATTTTAATTGATAAGTAATTTAGTTTTACAACTTTATTATTTTTTAGTAAAATTAAAATAATATATAAAAAGGTCTTAAGCAATGACGAATTTTAATCCAAAATGTTTTAAATGTATTGCCGAACAAGAAAAACAAGGTATTGGTGGCGGAGCTGCCAGAGTCTTATTTGGAAAAATGAAAGAAGCAATGGTTGGTGCAGTTGATGATGAAATTTTTATTTGTGATCGTCATAAGTAAGAATTAATATAAGGAAAAAAGCAGTTGATGCTTTTTTTTAATTTTTAATAAAAAAAATTGACTTTTGTGTCAAACCAATATAAAATTTATAAGCGTATATTGTGAAAAGTGAGGTTAATAATTAATGGCATTAAAAGAAAAAGAATTTGGGCATTACGCTAAAAGAATTGATTACACAAAAGTAAGTGGGAATTTAGAATTACCAAACTTAATTGAAATTCAAACTGAAACATATGATTGATTCAAGAAAACGGGGATTAGCGAAGTGTTCGGGGAGGTATTTCCGATTGTTGGACATGAAGGAAATATCGTTTTAGAGATGTTAGATTGAGAATTTAGAGAGCCACGAAGAACAATTTCTCAAGCAAAAGATGAGTCAAAAATCTTTGAAGCACCAATTTATTCAAATTTAAAATTAACAATTAATTCAAAAGATTTAGAAGTTGAAAAAGCAATTTTTAAGGGAGAACCCGAATTAATTAAAGCGTGAATTGAAGAACGTGTTGGGCATATGATTACAATTTTAAAAAAATCAACTGATGTTATTTATTATGATATTCATTCTGGCGATGAAACAGCAACATGTACAGTAACAATTAAAGAAAGATTAGATGATAAACTAATTATTGATATTACAATTGAAAAAGAAGGCGAAGTCTTTTTTGGTGATTTTCCACTAATGACAGGAAAAGGAACTTTTATTGTTAATGGTTCAGAAAAAGTCGTTGTTTCACAATTAGTTCGTTCACCAGGAGCATATTATAAAATTGATTTAAATCGTAAAAATGGAGAAAATGTTTACTATGTTGATTTAATTCCATCACGAGGGACATGGTTAGAGTTTGAATCAGATCATAAAAAAATTAAAGTTGGAAAAGAAGAAAAATTTGAGAATGTTTTTTATGTAAAAATAGATAAATCTAGAAAAGTATCGGTTGCTAATTTCTTAACGGCGTTAGGAATTATTAAAGAAGATGCTCTAGAAATTTTTGGTGATAATAAATTAGTAAAAAGCACCTATGAATTAGATCCATACACAGGTGATATTTCATATGACCAAAGTATTGCTGTTCAAGAAATTTATAAAAAAATTCGTTCAGGAGAAACAGCAACTCCAGATGGTGCGACAAAATATTTATATGGATTATTATTTGATAAACGTAAGTATGATTTAACCAAAGCAGGACGTTTTAAATTAATTCAAAAATTATCAGTTGAAAATCGAATTTATAACAAAATATTAGCTGAAGACATTAAAGATGTAAATGATAAAGTTGTTTTTACTGAGGGAACGTTAATGGATAAAGAAGCTATTAACAAGTTAAAAGGAATTTTAAAAGCAGGAGCTTGTTTACAAGAAGTTAAATTTAGTGATGAAATTATTTGTTCTAATAAAATCCAAAAAATTAAAGTGTATTTTGATAATGAAGTTCGTTCACGTGTAGCGAATATTATTGGAATTGATCCTAATGCAACTGATGAATATGTAACAGTGCCTGATGTTTTGGCGACATTTTCATATTTATTAAATTTAACAGATGGAATTGGGGAAGTTGATGATATTGACCACTTAGGAAATCGTCGTGTTCGAACAATTGGGGAATTATTACAAAATCAATTTCGAATTGGTTTACTAAGAATTGAAAAAAATGTTAAAGAAAAAATGTCAACTTCAAATTTATTTAAAATGAAACCTTCAAATATTATTAATAATAAGCCATTATCAGCAATTATTGGTGAATTTTTCAATTTATCACAATTATCACAATTTATGGATCAGACAAATCCTTTAGCTGAATTAACAAATAAACGTCGATTAACAGCCCTAGGACCAGGAGGATTATCAAGAGAACGTGCTGGGTTAGAGGTCCGAGATGTTCATTACTCACATTATGGTCGTATTTGTCCAATTGAGACCCCAGAAGGGCCTAATATTGGGTTAATTAATAACTTAGCAACATATGCCAAAATTAATTCATATGGATTTATTGAAACACCATATCGTCGTGTTATTGGTTGCAAAGTTACAATGGAAAATGATTATTTAACAGCTGATGAAGAAAAAAATTATGTTGTTGCACAAGCTAATATTCGTTTAAGTGATAAGGGTGAAATTTTAGATGAACAAGTGGTTGCACGTTTCCAAGGAGAAAATATTATTGCTGGACGAAACGATGTTGACTATGTTGATGTTTCACCAAAGCAAATTGTTTCAATTGCAACAAGTTGTATTCCATTTTTAGAAAATGATGATGCCAATCGTGCTTTAATGGGTGCTAATATGCAACGACAAGCAATTCCTTTAATTGCGCCAAATTCACCATATGTAGGAACAGGAGTTGAATATGCTGCTGCTCGTGACTCGGGATTAGCAATTGTTTCACAATATGATGGAACTGTTGATTTTGTTGATGCAACAAGAATTGTTTTAAAAACAAAAGAAGGGTTAAAAAATTATAATTTAGACACTTTTGTTCGTAGTAACCAAGGAACATCATTAACTCATGTACCATTAGTGCGTCAAGGACAAAAAATTGAAAAAGGACAAGTTTTAGCTGATGGACCATCAATTGATAAAGAAGAACTAGCATTAGGACAAAATGTAGTAGTTGCTTTTACAACATGAAATGGTTACAACTATGAAGATGCAATTATTGTTTCAGAACGGTTAGTATCCGAAGATGTTTTTACATCAATTCATATTGAAGAATATACAATTGAACGTCGTCAAACAAAACAAGGTCCAGAAGAGATTACTCGTGAGATTCCGAATATTTCTGAAAATGCACGAAAATTTTTAGATGATGATGGATTAGTTATTATTGGGACAGAAGTTAAACCAGGTGATATTTTAGTTGGAAAAGTAACACCAAAAGGACAAACCCAATTATCACCAGAAGATAAATTATTACAAGCAATTTTTGGTGAAAAATCAAAAAATGTTAAAGATAATTCATTACGAGTTCCAAATGGTGGTGAAGGAATTATCCAAGCAATTAAACGCTTTCCACGAGAAAAATATGAATTATCAGCTGATGTTTTAGAAGTTATTAAAGTTTATATTGTTCAAAAACGAAAAATCCAAGAAGGAGATAAAATGGCTGGTCGCCATGGGAACAAAGGGGTTATTTCGAAAATTTTACCGTTGGAAGATATGCCACATATGGAAGATGGAACACCAATTGATATTATGTTAAATCCATTAGGGGTACCATCACGGATGAATATTGGACAGGTGTTAGAAATTCATTTGGGAATGGCAGCGAAAAAGTTGGGACAAAAAATTTCAACTCCTGTTTTTGATGGAATAACAAATGAAGAATTAGTTGAAATTATGGATAAAGCAGGAATGAAAAACTTTGGGAAAGAAGTTTTAATTGATGGTCGAACAGGTGAAAAATTTGATAATCCAGTTTCGGTAGGAGTAATGTATATGTTGAAATTATCACACATGGTTGATGATAAATTACATGCAAGAAATGTTGGGCCATATTCATTAATTACACAACAACCATTAGGAGGAAAAGCCCAAAATGGGGGACAACGTTTTGGAGAAATGGAAGTATGAGCGTTAGAAGCTTATGGTGCAGCTCATACATTACGCGAAATTTTAACAATTAAGTCTGATGATATTAAAGGAAGAACACGTGCTTATGAATCAATTGTGAAAGATAAAAAGATTCCAGAACCAGGAATCCCAGAATCATTTAATGTGCTAACTCGTGAAATTCAAGGGTTAGGATTTAATATTCATATGATTGACGAAAAAGGAAACATTAAGAATATTAAGAGTTATGATGAGACAGATTATGTTGATGAAGACTTATTAACAGATAATGATGAATTTGAAGATGAATTTGATATTGATAACTTTATTTTAAGTACTAATCTTGAGCCACAAAAAAATGATAATTTAGATGAATTTGTTAAAGTTGAAGATAGTTTTGACTTGGTAGATAATTTAGACGATGATGAGTTAGATGACATTGATGATGAACTTGATGAAATTAATGATCAAGATGAATTAGATTAAGGGGGAAGAAAAAAATGATTGAAAATAATGAAAAAAATAATCGTATGATTAAAATCGGCTTAGCAAACCCTGATGATATTCGTAGTTGATCATATGGGGAAGTAAAAAAACCAGAAACAATTAATTATAAAACATTAAAACCAGAACGCGATGGATTATTTGATGAAAAGATTTTTGGTCCAACCAAAAATTTTGAATGTGCTTGTGGGAAGTACAAAAAATCAAAAAATAAGGGAAAAATTTGTGAACGTTGTGGAGTAGAAATTACTGAAGCGATTGTTCGTCGTGAACGAATGGGACATATTGAATTAGAAGAACCAGTAACACATATTTGAATGTTAAAAGCAGCACCTAGTCGAATTGCTTTAATTTTAGATATGAAAACAAAAGAACTTGAAGAAGTTGTTTACTTTGTTTCATATATTGTATTAGATGCTGGTGATGCAAAATCATTGAAACAAAAAATGGTATTAGATTTAGGAAATGCTAAAACATCAGCACAAACACGTCAACGATTAACAAAGACATTGCGTGAAATTTTAGATACACTAGAACCTAACACAATTGCTTATGAAGTGGGAGAAACAATGATTGAAGATTTAAAAAATACTTCATTGCCATTTTCAATGGATGAATGTGCTCAGTTCATTAATCGTCATACTAATGCACGATTTGGAATTGGAGCAGAAGTTGTTGAAGTATTATTAAAAAATCTAAACATTGATGATGAAATTGAAAAAATTAAGCAAGATTTAAAAGATAAAAAAACAGAATTAGATCAAAATAAATTAATGAAACGTTTAGAAGTTTTAGATTCATTAAAAAAATCAGGTTCACGACCAGAATGAATGATTTTACGAGCAGTGCCAGTCATTCCACCAGATATTCGTCCAATTATTCAACTAGATGGTGGTCGTTTTACAACATCAGAAATTAATGATTTATATCGTCGAATTATTATTCGAAATGAACGATTAAAAAAAGTTAAAGCAATGGGAGCACCAAGTGTTATTGTTAATAATGAAAAAAGGATGCTACAAGAAGCTGTTGATGCTTTATTAGATAATGAACGTAAGGCACGACCAGTAACGGGAAAAGATAAACGACCATTAAAATCATTAACAAGTATTTTAAAAGGAAAACAAGGTCGTTTCCGTCAAAACTTATTAGGAAAACGAGTTGACTATTCAGGACGGTCAGTTATTGCAATTGGACCTGACTTAAAAATGTATCAATGTGGGTTGCCACGTGATATGGCCATTACATTATTTAAACCATTTGTTATTAGCAAATTAGTTAAAGATGGTTTAGCAGCAAATATTAAAGTTGCGGAAAAATTAATTTTAAATCAAGATGATAAAGTATGAGAAGTTTTAGAAGAAGTTATTAAGACTCGTCCAGTGTTATTAAACCGTGCGCCAACGTTACACCGATTAGGAATTCAAGCATTTGAACCAAAATTAGTCAAAGGAAAAGCAATTAGATTACATCCATTAGTAACAACTGCTTTTAATGCTGACTTTGATGGTGACCAAATGGCGGTTCATGTCCCAATTACAGAAGAAGCAGTTGCTGAAGCACGAAGTTTAATATTAGGAAGTCGAAATATTTTAGGACCAAAAGATGGTAAACCAATTGTTACACCAACCCAAGATATGGTGTTAGGGAATTATTATTTAACATATGAAGAAAAAAGACAATTAGGGGAAGGAACAATCTTTAAAGATTTAAATGAAGCTGTTATTGCATATGAAACTGGAGCTGTCGCTTTACATGCTTTAGTTGCTATTCCTGTTGTTGGTTTTGTAAATAAAAAATTTAAACCCGAACAAATGAAAGATTATATTATTACAACCCCAGGAAAAATTATTTTTAATCAAATTTTTAAAGAAGAGTTTCCATACTTAAATGAACCGAATGTTGAAAATTTAACAGCATTACCTGCTCGCTCATTAATTAAAGACAATGTTAATTTAGTTGAATATTTAGCGAGTTGAAAAGTTAATCCACCATTTAAGAAAAAAGATTTATCAAATATTATTGATCGCTACTTTAAACAATATGGAGCTAATAAGACTGCTGAAATGTTAGATAACATGAAAAATCTTGGTTTCAAATATTCAGGGAAATCAGGAGTAACAGTATCAGCAGGCGATGTTAAAGTTTATGATAAAAAACAAGAAGAATTTAAAGCGGCAGATCAAAAGGTAAAAGAAATTAATGATTACTTTAAAATGGGAATGTTGACCAGTCGTGAAAAACAACACCGCATTATTAGTGTATGATCAAAAGTTAAAGATAACATTCAAACTGAATTAGAACATGTTTTACGTGAAGACCCAAAAAATCCAATCTTTATGATGGCGGATTCAGGAGCACGGGGAAATGTTTCAAACTTTACCCAATTAGTTGGGATGCGGGGGTTAATGAATAATCCAAAAGGAGACATTATTGAATTACCAATTAAGTCTTCGTTCCGTGAAGGTTTAACAGTGTCAGAATTCTTTATTTCAACCCATGGAGCACGAAAAGGGATGGCTGATGTTGCTTTAAAAACAGCTGACTCAGGATATTTAACAAGACGATTAGTTGATGTTTCACAAGAAATTATTATTACAGTGAAAGATTGTAATGCTCGTCGTGGTTTTGTTGTATCAGATATTATTGAGCAAAAACATGCTAACATTATTGTGCCATTATTTGACCGTTTAGTTGGTCGCTATAATTTAAAAGATATTAAATTAAAAAATGGTAAAGTTATTGCTGCTAATACATTATTGACTGAAGAAGATAGTCGAAAAATTGTTGATAATGATATTAGGGAAGTTATTATCCGTTCTGTTTTAACTTGTGAAGCAGAAAAAGGTGTTTGCCAACGTTGTTATGGGAAAAACCTTGCTACAGGAATGGAAGTTGAAATTGGTGAGGCAGTTGGAACAATTGCTGCACAATCAATTGGAGAACCAGGAACACAGTTAACAATGCGAACATTCCATACGGGTGGTGTTGCTGGGGGAGCTGATATTACCCAAGGGTTACCACGGATTAAAGAATTATTAGATGTAACCACACCAAAAGGATCAATTGCTGTTATTTCTGAAATTGATGGAAAAATTAGTGATATTCGTGATGAAGGTGGAATTCATACCATTTATGTTAAATCAGATAGTGATGAACGAAAATATAAAACGCAATATAATGCTGTTTTAAGAGTTAAAATTGGTGACAAAGTTGCTCGTGGTCAAAAATTGACGGAAGGTTCAATTAATATTAAAGAATTATTAGAAGTTGCCAAAATTGAAGATGTTCATAATTATATTTTAAAAGAAGTACAACGAGTTTATCGTTTACAAGGAATTGAAATTTCTGATAAATATATTGAAATTATTATTAAACAAATGTTAAATAAAGTTAAAATTATTGATGCTGGTGATACTGAATTATTACCAGGAGAAATTGTAACAATTAAACGCTATCGTAATGAAACAATTAATGCTGTTCGTTCAATGAAAAAACCGCCAACAGCAAAACATGTTATTTTTGGAATTAAAAAAGCACCATTAGAATCTGAGTCATTCTTATCATCAGCGTCATTCCAAGATACAACACGAGTATTGGTTAAGGCGATTATTAAAGGCAAAGTTGATTGTTTAGAAGGTTTAAAAGAAAACATTATGTTAGGACATTTAATTCCGGCGGGAACAGGATTAAAAAATCCCAAAGATATTATTACGGCTGGAATTGCAGCAAAAGCTGAAGAATACTAAAAAGACCATTAGGTCTTTTTTTTCTTGGGAATATTGAGAATAAATCTTGACTTAATTTTTTGTTTTATGTAATATTATATATGGATTGTATTCTTTGATACACTAGGATATGTGAAACAGAAAGGAGAAAGCTTAATGCCAACAATTAATCAATTAGTGCGTAAACCACGTAAAGATAAAGTGTGAAAAACAAAAGCTCCTGCTTTAAACAGAGGGCTAAACTCTTTACAAAAAAAACCTACTAATGTTACAGCACCACAAAAAAGAGGTGTTTGTACAAGGGTTGCAACAATGACACCAAAAAAACCGAACTCAGCGTTACGAAAATATGCTCGTGTGCGTTTAACAAACGGAATGGAAGTAACAGCATATATTCTTGGTGAAGGACATAACTTACAAGAACATAGTGTTGTATTAATCCGTGGTGGAAGGGTTAAAGATTTGCCAGGGGTTCGTTACCATATTATTCGTGGTACTTTAGATACTGCTGGAGTTAATAACCGCCAACAAGGAAGATCACTATATGGAACAAAAAGACCAAAAGCTGCAAAAGCTTAATTAAACAGAAAGGAGGATTATTACGATGCGTAAACGCCAAGCAGAGAAAAGAGATGTTTTACCAGATCCAATTTATAGTTCAAAATTAGTAACACGTGCAATTAATAAAATTATGATTGATGGGAAAAGAGGAGTTGCTCAAACAATTTTATATGGAGCATTTGAGATTGTTAAAGAAAAAACAAAGACTGAACCGTTAGAAGTTTTTAATAAAGCAATTGAAAACATTACGCCACATTTAGAATTAAAAGTTCGCCGAATTGGGGGAGCTAATTACCAAGTTCCAATTGAAGTAAATGAAGATCGTAAAGTTACGTTAGGATTAAGATGATTAATTAATTATGCAAGATTACGTAATGAAAAAAGTATGATTGATCGTTTAGCAAATGAAATTATTGATGCTTCAAATGGAATTGGGGGAGCAGTTAAGAAAAAAGATGATACCCATAAAATGGCAGAAGCTAATAAGGCTTTTGCTCATTATCGTTGATAAAAAATAGAAAAGGAAAAGAAAAATGGCAAGAGAATATTCTCTAGAAAATACGAGAAATATTGGAATTATGGCACATATTGATGCTGGAAAAACTACAACAACAGAACGCATTTTGTTCCATACTGGGAAAATTCATAAAATTGGTGAAACCCATGATGGAGCTAGCCAAATGGATTGAATGACTCAAGAACAAGAACGTGGAATTACAATTACTTCTGCGGCAACAACGGCGTTTTGAAAAAATATGCGTTTAAATATTATTGATACTCCAGGGCACGTTGATTTTACTGTTGAAGTAGAAAGATCATTACGTGTGTTAGATGGAGCAGTAGCTGTTCTTGATGGACAATCAGGAGTTGAACCCCAAACAGAAACGGTTTGACGTCAAGCAACTACATATGGTGTACCACGGATTGTCTTTGTTAATAAAATGGATAAAATTGGAGCTGACTTTTTATACTCAGTAAAAACAATTCATGACCGTTTACAAGCAAATGCTCATACAGTTCAAATTCCAATTGGAGCTGAAGACCAGTTTACAGGAATTATTGATATCGTTGAACGAAAAGCTTATCATTATGATGGAGCAGCAAACGAAGAAGCAAAAGAAATTCCAATCTCAGATGATTTAAAAGACTTAGTTGAAGAATACCGAATGAAATTAATTGAAGCAGTGGTTAACTTTGATGAAGATTTAATGATGAAATACTTGGATGGTAATGATATTTCAATTCCAGAAATTAAAAGTGCAATTCGTACTGCAACATTAACTGGTGATTTTTTCCCAGTCTTTTGTGGAAGTGCTTTTAAAAACAAAGGAGTTAAATTAATGTTGGATGGGATAATTGATTATTTACCTTCACCACTTGATATTCCATCAATTAAAGGTGTTCTAGAAGATGGGACTGAAGTTGAACGTCATGCTGATGATAGTGAACCATTTTCAGCATTAGCATTTAAAATTATGACAGACCCATTTGTTGGGAAATTAACATTCTTCCGGGTTTACTCTGGAGTGTTAAAAAAAGGAAGTTCTGTATTAAACTCAACAAAAGATAAAACAGAACGTATTGGTCGTTTGTTAAAAATGCATGCTAATAATCGTGAAGAAATTGAAGCAGTGTATGCTGGTGATATTGCAGCAGCAGTTGGTTTGAAATTAACAACAACGGGAGATACGCTTTGTGATGAAAAAAATGAAGTAATCTTAGAATCAATGGTTTTCCCAGAACCAGTTATTAACTTAGCTTTAGAACCAAAAACAAAAGCTGACCAAGAAAAAATGAGTTTAGCATTACAAAAATTAGCAGAAGAAGATCCAACTTTCCGAACATGAACAGATGAAGAAACAGGGCAAACAATTATTGCTGGAATGGGAGAACTCCACTTGGATATTTTAGTTGATCGAATGAAACGTGAATTTAAAGTGGAAACTAATGTTGGAGTACCACAAGTTTCATATCGTGAAACATTTAAAGATAGTGCTGAAGTAGAAGGAAAATACATTAAACAATCAGGAGGACGTGGACAATATGGACACGTATGAATTAAGTTTGAACCAAATCATGATAAAGGATTTGAGTTTGTTGACGCAGTTGTTGGTGGAAAAATTCCAAAAGAATTCATTGGCTCAGTTAAAAAAGGTTTAGAAGAGTCAATGCAAACAGGAAAATTAGCAGGATATCCAATGATTGATATTAAAGCAACATTATATGATGGGTCATACCATGATGTCGATTCATCACAAATGGCTTATGAGTTTGCCGCTAGTTTAGCTTTAAAAGAAGCCGCTAAAAAATGTAAACCAGTTATTTTAGAACCAATTATGGCTGTTGAAGTTACTGTTCCAGAAGAATACTATGGGGATGTAATGGGAAACTTATCTTCACGTCGTGGTCAAATTGAAGGAAATGATCAACGTGGAAATGCCCAAGTTGTAAAGGCAAAAGTTCCATTATCAGAAATGTTTGGATATGCAACTGACTTACGAAGTTTTACCCAAGGACGGGGAACTTATACAATGTTGTTTTCACATTACCAAGAAGCACCAAAGTCAATTACCGAAGAAATTATCAAAAAAGCAGGAAAATCAACAGATTAATTATTACACAATGGTTTAATCTACCATTACTAAAAAAAGATTGCAAAGTAAAAAGAATTAATTTACAATAATTATGACATTTGTCTATTAATTAAAAATATAGGAGGAAAAGATTAAAATGGCAAAACAAAAATTTGATAGAAGTTTACCACACGTAAATGTTGGAACAATTGGCCACGTTGACCATGGTAAAACTACTTTAACAGCAGCTATTACAACTGTATTAGCTAAAAAAGGATTTGCAGAAGCCCAAAAATATGACAATATTGATAAAGCTCCTGAAGAAAAAGAACGTGGAATTACAATTAATACTTCACACGTTGAATATCGTACTGATAAAAGACACTATGCGCACGTAGACTGTCCTGGGCATGCCGATTATGTTAAAAACATGATTACAGGTGCTGCACAAATGGATGGTGCGATTTTAGTTGTTGCAGCAACAGATGGGCCAATGCCTCAAACAAGAGAACATATCTTATTATCAAGACAAGTTGGTGTACCAAAAATGGTTGTTTTCTTAAACAAATGTGATATGATGGATGGCGATACTGAAATGATGGATTTAATCGAAATGGAAGTTAGAGATCTATTAAGCGAATATGGTTTTGATGGTGAAAAAACACCAGTTATTAGAGGATCAGCTTTAAAAGCTCTTGAAGGTGATGCTCAATGAGAAGAAAAAATTATGGAATTAATGAACGCAATTGATGAATGAATTCCAGAACCAGAAAGAGATACTGCTAAACCATTTATGATGCCAGTTGAAGATGTTTTCACAATTACAGGTCGTGGAACAGTGGCAACAGGTCGTGTTGAACGTGGAATTGTTAAAGTTAATGAAGAAGTCGAAATCGTTGGATTAAAAAATGAAACTAAAAAAGTTGTTGCAACAGGTTTAGAAATGTTTAGAAAATTATTAGATGATGCTAAAGCTGGAGATAATGTTGGGGTTTTATTACGTGGAGTTGATCGTAGTGATGTTGAACGTGGGCAAGTTATTGCTAAACCAGGTTCAGTTAAACCACATAAAGAATTTAAAGCACAAGTTTATGTTTTAACAAAAGAAGAAGGTGGACGTCATACACCATTCTTCGGAAACTACCGTCCACAATTTTACTTCCGTACAACGGATGTTACAGGTTCAATTAAATTACCAAGCGGTGTTGAAATGGTTATGCCAGGGGATAATGTTGAAATGACAGTTGAATTAATTGCCCCAGTTGCGATTGAAGAAGGAACAAAATTCTCAATTCGTGAAGGTGGACGTACAATTGGTGCCGGAACAGTTGTTTCAATTAGTAAATAATAACATTAAAAAATAACTTTCTTTGAGTTATTTTTTTATTAATTATAATTAATCTTGTTTTTATATTTTTTTTCTTATATAATATTAGATAAGTTCTGAAACGAGTAGTAACAACGGAATATAATCCAACAGTTAATAATGCGGAATTTCCAGCAACAAATAGTTTTTGAGGAAAATTCTTTGTATACATTTGATTTATTTTAATTATCCCAATTTTCTTATTTATTTTATCAAGAAATAATTTAATTAGAAATAAAGAAAAAATTGAAGAAACAGCTTCTGACATTGATGTTCAATAGACTTCTTGCATAACCTAGTAAAATAATTGTAAATATTTTTAAAAAGATACTAATAGCAAATTATAATTTTAATTAATTATGTCTTTTATTTAAAAATTTAATATTTTCCTACAA
>NZ_RXFY01000200.1:0-503 GCF_044714355.1 Spiroplasma sp. ald
CATTTCACTTATTAACATCGTTCTAATACTATCTAGTTCTTTTTTCGTATCAGCAAAACAAGTAAACATAACTGAAACCATTTTCAAGGTTTCACCACCATTTTGAACCATATTCATTAATTCTGTAAAATGTTCCAAATAAGATTGATACTTAATTTCTTCACTTGTTTTGCTTGTTGTTTGAATTTCAGCACGATTTATAGCATGGTCAAGCAATTTCAATGCTTCTTGTTCTGAAATATGATGAACCTTCATATTAACATTAACATTGTTCAAATTAGCAAGAAAACCCAACCAAGTATCAGGCACCAACAACGGATATTGTGATATAGTTAAATAAGAAATAAATTTACTATCAACTGTCACATAATTAGCAAATTGTCTAATTTTATGTGGTTTATCAACAACATTATTCGTCGGAATAATATTGCGTTGAACTAATAAACTTGTTTCTTCCAATGTTGCTTTAATAAATTTAATGTTATTATCAAATTCATTAATAA
>NZ_RXFY01000201.1:0-215 GCF_044714355.1 Spiroplasma sp. ald
CAAAAAAATTATTGCAACAAGTTTTTCGCTTGGAAAAAAACATGATTATGCTTTATTTAAAGAATCAAAAATTTCAATTTTAAAAAATACCAAATTAATAGTTGACAGTGGTTATCAAGGAATACAAAAAATTCACAATAATGTTCTAATACCTACAAAGAAAACAAAGAAAAAACCTTTAAATAAAGCACAAAAACAACATAATAGACTAGTTT
>NZ_RXFY01000202.1:0-200 GCF_044714355.1 Spiroplasma sp. ald
TATGTCTTTTATTTAAAAATTTAATATTTTCCTACAACGAAAAATGACTTTTTTATTTAAATTATTTAATTTTAAATACATCTTCTATGCTATTTATAATAATTGCAAATTATAAATTGAAGCAATTAAATTAAATCTTAAACTAAATCGTTTTCTATGATTACGATATTTTTCTGTAATAATTTTAAATTTTTTAAGAA
>NZ_RXFY01000021.1:0-13137 GCF_044714355.1 Spiroplasma sp. ald
TTTATCAACAACATTATTCGTCGGAATAATATTGCGTTGAACTAATAAACTTGTTTCTTCCAATGTTGCTTTAATAAATTTAATGTTATTATCAAATTCATTAATAATATATCTTAATTTTTGATTTATTGAAGAAACATTATCAGCAGTAATCATTAAAAAGTAAGCGGTTTTTAATTTTTGATTACTATATTGCAAATTCAAATATCAATTTTTTAAATTTGTTAACTGAGTTTTTTTAAACTCAGTTTTTTCTTTGGATAATAAATTATCAATATTTTGAATTTGTTTGTTAAATTCATAAGGAATTTGAATTTTACAAATTTCAAAATCAATATCTATTGTTTTGAAAATGCTAGATAATTTATAAATAGGGATATCACGTTCTTGTTGGTTTGCCAACGAAATATCAACCGCCTCAATGCGATAAACAACTGCAACTTTATTTGAAAAAGTAATAACATTATTTTCTATTTTTTTAATTTTACTAATTTTTAAAACATCGTTATTTTGTTTTTTTACAAAAATATATTTGAATGCTGTTCAAATAACGTTGTATAGTTTAGTACCGTTTTTCGTTGGAAACATTAAAATTAAACTTATCAATCACATAAAAATCGTAATAAGCACACTAGCGATTATTTGATATTTGAATAAAAAAGAAAATATCAACGCTGTAATTAAAAAATCAATTACAATAATTGCAATTTCAACTTTGCCAATCCCACCAAGAGCATTCGAAATCGTAAAACGAATTTTACTTGCTCGTTTTGTGATAATTCGTACTTTATTGTCGTCCATAATTATTTACCTCCCCTAATGCTATTTTTTATTTTTTCTTATAGTGTTTACGGTATTTTTATTTATCAGTAAATCACTGGTTGATTTTTTCAGATGATTTACTATATTGTTTTTTATAATAGCCAGTGAATGCGTTTTTAAATTGTGCCTTGACAACATTTTTAAACCCGTGTTCTTTCGCCCCAGTTTGATATGCACGAACCGCTCCAATTCCACGAGCAGTTTTTTTACTTAAACTATAGCTGGTGCGAACACCACTAACGGTCAACGCCCCACCAGTCATAAAGGCGGTGGTTGCTACTTTCAACCCCGTTATATTACCAATCCCGTCACTCAACGATGTATTACCACCCAACAGCGATGATAAGAGTTGCGGTGATTTCACAACAACAATTCCAAACGCAAAAATACCTAATAAAGTAAAAATTGGTCTTGTTGTTTGGTCGGGAATGGCTTTGCCAATTTCCGCAAACACTGACATACTCCATAAGAACAAACTGTACGCTAAGAACACCATATTAAAACTAATAAAGCGAGCAACCGTTAATTCTTTTCAGTTTTTAAATCTTCGTCCCTCATCTTGAATTGCCGAAACTATCACAACGGGCGATAATACATAAAGAATTAATAACTCAGCCGTTCGTCAGAATAAAAACAACGCAATCAGCAAGAAAATGTATATCATAAAGCCCTCAGAAAACAAACACAACAAATAATTAAAATGCCCACTATCTTTAAATGTTCAACTTGCAGGAACATAATCGAAATTGTGTATTCCATTATCAAACGAAGAATTAAATATAAACAAACCAATATTTTGCAGCTGCAAGTTGCTTGCTTGCATAATCGCTTGGGTTAGTAAGTTAACAATAATATTCAAGGTATAAAAAATAACTGGTATTGTTGGAATTACAACAAACAATAAAAACATATTGCGTAATGTTATTCTTAACTTGCTATGTTTTTCATCCGCCAACATTATTTCAATCATTCTTCCTGCCAACAACAATGCCAATATTATTCCCGCAATTGATAACATCACAATAAATAACATTGGTACACCACCAACAGTATTATTTTCAAACAACAAACGATTTGTCAAATTCCCACCCGACATAAAATAAATTATGTCTTGGAATTTATTTAAAAATCATAACAGCGGTTTTATGAAAATAATATATAAAATAGCAAAGACCGCTTCCATAATTTTGCCAAGCAATCAACTTGGTGCGTCACCCCCACTATCAGTCGCCGTTTGGTTATACTGAATAAACACTTCTGAGGCATGTGTGCTAGTGAAATGATTGATTGTGTCGGGGGTAAATATTGCCATAATCGCCGCAATGATTACAACAATAATTACTACTATTAACATCAACGGCAAAAATGCTATAATAAAAAAGATAGCCATTTTTTTAATCATATTATTTACAATGGCTATTATGTTTTTAAATGATGTTGGCTTTATCTTGGTCGACTTGCCAGCACTGAAAGGGTTTTTTAACCCTTTTTTGTTTTGCACCATTTTTTAACGCCTCCTTACGCAATGCCTAAAATAACATCTTTTAAACCCAATACAATTGCACTTGCCAAAATCACAATTCCCAAACAAACCCCCACTCAGGTTACGCGAGCAATCGTTTCTCTGCGCTGTTCGGCGTTTTTGGCAAATTTACCAGCAATGCCATAATACGCCATCATAACAATACCAATTGTTATTGCTAAGCCGATTAGAATTGGCATTCCCATGGAAATTATTTTATTGCCGATTTCTTGCAAACTAGTTGACCCACTTGTCGCTAAGAAAGTCATCATTATTTATCACCTTTTTGTTTTGCTTCTCATTCTTCATCATCTATTTTCATTTGTGCAATATCTTTTTCAGTTTTTGCCACAAAGGCTTTTTCTTTTTTCTCGCGGATTGGTTTTAAAATAAACGGGTCAACCACAAACTGTTTAAACAACCACCCAAAAAGAGCAAGACCCGCCAGCGAACCAACAACAATGCCAAAGATAGCTCAACCAGTTAAACCGCCTTTTTTATTATTGTCTGGTGCATTACTATCTTTAATTTGCAAGGTAAATTGTTCTGACGTCGCATTATTGTATTTAATAACAATATTTATTTTGTCGTTTGGATTAAAATCAGTTTGATTTAAAACAAAAAAAACTTTGTTTACATCATAATTGCCGCTATTTACCTTATCAATTTTAATGTCTTTTGGAATTTGGGTTTTTAACTGCTCTATAACTTGCTCTTTTGTCAACGGTTCTTTAGATGACAATTTAGCATTAGTTTTAAGGCAATCAGCAACAGCACTAGCAAATTGACTATCACTAGCGATTTGTTTTCAGTTTTTACTTTCTGCAAACAATTTATTTAGTTTACTAGCACTAGAACCACGGATATTGTCATTTCCATTTGCTTTTGCTCAAATTTCAAATTGTTTGCCATTATCAGTATTCCAATATTCTTTTATATCTTTTTTATCTTCGTTTATTTGTAAATAAACATTGTTAGTATGACCTAGGTTATCAGACAGTTCAACAACATATTTTCCATTGGTTGTTGCTAACTGCGACCCATCAAGTCTTATCCCGCTTGTAGGGTCAATGGTACTTGATTGTGATGTTTTATTTCATTTATCATCACAACCATACACAATCCCAGTTATGTCACTGCTTGCTGTTGGTTTTATCATTGTGATATCACTTTCACTATTTGCATAGTAGAATGTGTTAACTGGGTTTGTGATATTGCTTATATCAATTTGACCAAGATAATCTTTGACCACGATTGCTTGTGATGATATTGGTGTTACATCAATCTTCAAATCAACCACCGTTGCTGGTACAAGATTGTATTTAACTATCACTGAACCCGCATAATTTTTGCTACCTTCTATCGCTGATAAAGTTGCAGAGTGATTATCTTTATTTGTTATTTCAATTTGTGAAAAATCATCAATGACATTGCTGTTTTTCTGATTAACAGCAGTGAAAATAGTATCATCGTTATTATCTAAGATATTTCCTAAATCAGTCGTTTTAATTAATTCACTTAGATTTTGTTGCACTGGGGTTGGCGTTGGGTCTATTTTCGCCTGCATAGAGACAATAATTTCACTCGTATATTGTTTACCATCCAAAGCAAAAGTTACTTGTAAATTATGGTCGCGTGGTGCCGTTTCCGGTTTAACATTGATAGTCCAGTGTTTATTTGTTTGACCTTGTTGGACATTATCAAACACAACTTTATCAATATTTGGATTGGCAATATCAATGTTTAACTCCCCATCCACGCTAAGCACATCAGGGCGAGTTCAAGTTTGCGTTTTTGAACTATTATCCACCAAAGCAAACCGGCTTTGTTTTTTTATTCATTCTAAGGCTGTCAATGCTGAATGTATTACAAAAGTTCCATTATTTGTTCCAAGATAAAGATATCTTGTATTATCAACGGCAATTGAATTTATTTGTCCACTAACACCATTAATTTTTGTTGGTGTTATTTCACCAACACCCAACTTATATGCACCATCAAATTTTCCAAAATAAATATTGTCATTGCTATCAATTGCAGATGATACAAAACCACCATTTATACCATTAATTTTTGTTGGTGTTATTTCACCTTGATTCAACACATAAAGACCATTGTTTGTACCAAAATAGACATTGTTTTTACTGTCAACTGAAATTGATTGAACAAAAGAAGGCAATGTTGAAATTGATATTACATTGCTTGACCCAGCAGACAACTTATACGCACCATTATCTGTACCAAAATAAATATTGTCATTGCTATCAATTGCAGATGCATAACTAATCATAACATTAACAAACCCAGTTATTTTTGTTGGTGTGTCTGAACCTTGTTTCAACACATAGGCACCACTGTTTGTACCAAAATAGACATTGTTTTTACTGTCAACTGAAATTGATTGAACTTTATCATTAACTCCGTTTATTTTATTTAATGGTAGGTACTCTGTGTTTGAATTAGATGTCAAAGGACCAACATCGCGTTTCGCGCGAGTTAGCAGTGTATTTGCTAACAATGGCGCAGGAACGCTCGCTGTCAAGGTTGATATAGTTAAGATACTTAGTAATTTTTTCATTTTATGTTTCCTTTCTGAATTCTCTTTTTAACAAAAAAAGAGAATAGCACCACCGCACTATTCCCACACGAAATTTTTGAACATATTTTACCAAAGGACAAACAAATACCCCAGTAAAATATGTTAAAATTGTCGGTGGAAACGCTAGTTGATAGCTAGTGTTTCCACGATAGTAATTTATTTTGCGATAAATTACTATCACTTAATTTTATTTTTATTAAATTAACACTTATATTATACCACCTTTAATTAAAGATGGTGTTTTTTTATTACAAAAAAAGAGTATTTGATATTTGATACATTTGGGCTAGGTACCAAAGATAAAAATATCTTTGTAAGCAAATTATAACACAAAGTTATAATTTACCACAGTTTTTATCGCCCGTATTAATCGTAAATCACTCATCATCGACTTTTTGAACCGCAAAACTACAATTCAGACACTTTTGTAAATCAACATCAACAATCATTAAATTATGATTTTTAGTATCTTTATTCTCTGCTTTTTTCATTGTTATTTAATTTCCTTGATGAGTTCTTCGTATGTTTGTTTCTGACATTTTATCTAATGGTATAAATCTTAAAGATACAGAATTAATACAATAACGTAGGCCACCATATTCTTTTGGTCCATCATTAAAAACATGACCTAAATGATTATCAGTATCTTTTGTTCTTACTTCTATACGTTTTTGATTTAAAGACATATCTTCTTTTTCAATAATATTATAACTAGATATAGATTTGTAAAAACTAGGTCATCCACAACCGGAATCATATTTATTATTTGATAAAAATAATGGTTCACCAGATATTATATCAACATATATTCCGGGTTTTTTATTATCTCAATACTTATTTTGAAAAGGTGGCTCGGTTGCATTATTTTTTATAACATTATATTCTAATGAATTTAATTCTTTTATTTCTTTTCTTTTTCATTTTTTCATGTTGTATTTTTCTCCTTTATTTGATTTCCTTGATGAGTTCTTCGTATGCTTGTTTCTGACGCCAATAATGTTAGTTAGTTCAAATACTATTTAATTTATTTTCAGCAGATTATTTGTTATTGATTACTTTTTGATATTCTTCATTAATACACTTTCTTACAAAACTTGATAATTTAGCACCTGTAATTTGTGTAATAATTTTCATTTTTAAAATGTCATTTTCATACAAAGTTATATTAACATTTTTAACTTTTTGTTTTTCTAAATTATCATTAGGTGATATCGGTTGATTAATAAAGGGGTTATTACTTATTGAAGATTGATTAATTTTATTTTCTTTTACTTTATTAAAATTTATTTCGGTGCGGTCAACATTTAGGGTTTGTTCAAATAAATTTTTACCCATTATTAAATTACCCCCTTAGTTATTAATTCATCATTTATTTTTTTAATAGGATTACCTAGTTTTTCTAATCTTTTTAAATCAACAATTGTTTTTTTAGAAATAACAGATTTTTCAATAATTGCATATTCTTTAATATAAGTTTTTAAAACTTGTTCTGAAAAAGATTTATTTACTATTTCAACAAAATCTCGTGAAGTTGCCTTATCACCAATTTTATTTAAAATAATAGTGTTCATATTAAAAGGTATTTCTAATGCTTCACATATTGATTTTCACGCATTACCTAATGTTATTATTCCTTTTAATGAAAATTTAGACCTATCAGAAATAATTACTATATCATTAGCAATAGCCATTAAATTTTGGTTAATTAAACTTAAACTTGGGTTAGTATCAATCAAAATATAATCGTAGTTTTCTTGCAAATATTCATAATGATATTTTAAGTTATTAAACAATATTTTTTCTCTTGCTGGTTTAGAAACTAATAACTGATTAAAATCATCTAATAAAATATTAGATGTAATAATATCTAAGTTTTTAATACTTGTATTTTTTATTATTTCATTAATATTTTTATTTCCATTAAATAATTCACCTAATAAGTTATCTTGGTCAATATCAAAAAAACAATCACTTAAAGAAGCTTGCGGATCCCCATCAATTAATAAAACTCTTTTATTTAATTTTTGTACCAAGTAAGTTGCTTCTAAATATGTAAATGTTGTTTTGCCTACTCCACCTTTTCTGGCACCTACTGTAATAATTTTCATTTTATAACTTTCCTTTCATTAAATATATAAATATATTTTAATATATTTATATATATTTGTAAATATATATTTAAAAATATATTTATGTATTTTTAAATATATAAATTAATAATTGGAATTTTTAAATACTCTTTATTACCAATTTCCCCACGAAAATAACGTTCGATGTGTTACAGACGACAATTGCCAAACAAGCAATGAAAAACCCTTATAAAATAAGGGTTTTAAGTAGGGGGATAAGTCAAATTATTTGGTTTAAATTATATTATTATTTACTAATCTGGGCTCGCGGGATTTTCATAAGTTTGTGAAAAATGCCGTAAAGTTTAAAAAAACTTTTGCCGCGCTTTTCAAAATCCTTGGGAAAAATTCTAAGCGTTAAGCGAAGAATTTTATAAAGGTTCTCAAATTTGTTTGAAAGAACCTCAAAACTTTTTTAACTTGTAAGTTATTTTATCACAAAAATTTCAGAAAATCAACCGCTCGCCCAAAAGTCCTGTGTGAAAACCATATACATTTTAGACCACTGATTTAGTCTTTAAATTAGAATGGAGATTAAAATGAAAAAGTATATGGTAACAAGCATTCCAACTGAAAATGAATTATATTCATTACAACGAAAAATAAAAAAATGATATTTACAACAAAAACTTACAAAAGAAACAAATTATATTTATCAAAATGTCATTAATTATTTTAATTTATGTCAGAAATACTATTTATATGAAAATTCACTAAATAGCTTAATTAAATTATTTTATAAGTCAAAACAAACTTTTTATAATTGAGCTAAAAAGATTCAACTTTGTCTTAAAGAAAAATTAAATTTTCTGGTTTTAGCTAAAAAATCAACGAAACCAATTAAAATTAATAACTATTATTCAAAAACTTACAAAATTGCTGTTGCAAAAATGATGAAAAAATATCGCCAAGAATATGGAACTGGGATTTATGAGTTTTATAATTTAACTTTAGCTGGCTTTTTCACATATAAAAATAAAGTAATTAAACATAACATTAAAACTTTAATGAAATGAAATAAAGAATTTAATAATTTTTATCCTAAAAACAAGAAAATTAGGATTTATAAACGTTATGAAATGCATGAATTAGGCCATCTACAACATGATATTAAAATTTTGACACCAAATATGACTGGTTTTAAACGTAATTTATATTTATATGATTTTATTGATGAAAAATCACGCTTTGGTCTTGCTTATTTATCTAAAAATAAGGGACAATCATCAGCAATTGGTATTTTTAATCAAGCTTATAATGATTTTTTAAATAATAAAATTAAAATAAAAAGAATTAGAACTGATAATGGGCCGGAATATGTTTATAGTTATAATCCAGAATATAATTATCATAAAAGCGAATTTACAAAAGCATTACATCAAAAAGGAGTTGTTCATCAAACAACGCCAATTCGTTCGCCACAATCAAATGGCAAAATTGAAAGATTTCATCAAAACTGAAATAAATTTTTTGAATATCTGCCGCGTTACCCGAAAAATATTAATGAATTACGAAAGTTAATTACTACGTTTTTAAATTATTATAACAATGTTAGGCGACATAAAAGCATAAATTTTTTAACACCAACTGAAGCTGTGTTAAAATTTTTAAAAGACTAACTGGTCTAAAATGTATATGGTACCTCACATCCGCCCAAAATTAAAATTTGAAATTATTTATCATTTTTTATCAATTAAAATTTGATATAAAAATTAGTAAAATTAAAAAAATATTTGCTCTTTTAAATATTTTTGATGCTATAATCAAATTGCCTAAAAATAAATTTAGGTTGTTAGCAAAGTAAAATAAAAAATGAAAATACAACTCGCAAAAATTTATATTTTCATAATTATAAAATAACAAAATAATACTATTTTTTCAAATTATATTTTGAAAACTAATAAATTTTCAATTTTGTTGAAAATTTTTTTTAATTAAATTTATTTTGTAAAAAAATGAAGGGAAACAAAAAATGAAAATACTTTTAGGATTATTAGGAACAATTATGATAACTGGAAATGCAATACCATCAATCGTTGCAGCAGCACCCAATCGAAAACACAGTATTAAAAAAAGACAAAATAACGAAAATACCTCAACTACTCCAAAACCGCAAGATGACAAACAACCTCAATTTTCAACAACTTTAGATAACAAAGTTGATATTATTGAAAAAGAAATTACTTTAAATGAAAATTATTCTGATAATATTCAAAAAATGTTACAAGAACTTATTGATGAAAATTATATTGATCCACTAAGAAGTATCAATATGGGTGGACTTATAAGTAAAGAGCTTGATAATAAAACAATTATTTCTAAATTAGAAGAATTAGAGCCTAAAATGGCTAATTGATTTAAAAATCAACAAAATAACAAAGATAAAATATTAATATTAACATTAAAAAATAGTAATAATGAAAGTGTTAAATTAGTAATTAATTTAAATAATCTTTACTTATTAGGATTTATTAATAATCAAAATCAATATTTTTATTTTGATGATGAACTTTTAAAAAAAATAAAACAAAATAATCAAAATGAAATTACTGAACTAGAAAAAATAAAAACTAATTTAGAAAAACTTAATAAATTAATCAAAGAAAAAAGCAAAGATAAAACCGAAAAAGAAAACTTAGAATGAGAAATTAAGGAAAAACTTAATAAATTAAAAGAATTAGATAAATTAAAAGAACAGGTAAAACTTGAAAAAATTCCAGAAGAAATAAAGAAAATTAAAAACAATATCAAAAATATTGATGAATTAATCAAAGAACAAATTAATAAATCAAAAGATTTGAATAAATTAAATAAAGAATTAATTGAAACAAAAAAAGCAAAATTAACAGAACAAATTAATGAAATAAATCAAAAAATAGAAAAATTAAAAAAAGAAATATTGATACCTATTCTTGCAATAAATTATAATAATGATAAAAAATATTTAGATAATAAAATTAAAAATTTACAAGGTGAAGGTTTAAAAACTGAGGAACTAAAAATTAAAATGCTAAATATAAAAGTAACAGAAAAATATAAAAGCGAAAATATTAATTTAAATTATACGGGGGCATATTCAGAAGATGGATTAAATGTTGTAATAAAACAAAACGAAAAACCAGAAGGAAAAGATATTTTTATTTCGCAAGATAATTTAAATAATGCAATTGCAAATTTATCAAATTATAATAATAAACAAGGAAATAAAGCAATAAAAGATGACTTAGTAAGAATAATTTTTATTACAAGTGAAGCATTTCGGTTTCAATGTGATGAAAAAACTTTAGAAATTTTTGAAAAAAGTGAAAATATTGATGAATTACATAAAATAATAGCTGAGAGTAAAAACATATTAGAAAATATTCAAGAAAAAATATTTAACTCAAATCAAACAATTAATTGAAAAGATTATACTTCTCAATTAAGAGGTGATTGAAAAAAATATTCAGAACAGTTAAATAAATTTAGAATAAAAATTTGAAATCAATTAATTTATTTTAATAATTTTGTTAATTTTGTTAATGATTCAAAAAATGAAATAGACGAATTTATAACAAAAATAAATGAAATAAATTTTAGTGAAAAAGAGAAACAAGTTTTACAAATTATACAAGAAACTAATTTAACCCAAAAAATAGAAAAACACAGTTTAAATATTAAAAAAATTACTAATACATTATTTTTTATGAAAAAAATCTGAGAAAAAATGAACTTTACTGATTTTAAAATTCTACACTTATTAATTTTAGAACGTAACATTGATTTAATTAAATTTTTAATTGCTAGTGGCTATGATGTTAATATTAAAGAAGAAAATGGTGATACTCCTTTAATTACTACAATAAAAGCTAATAATTTAAATATGGCTAAGTTGTTAATTGATAGAGATGCTGATGTTAATATTCAAAATAAAAATGGATTAACTCCTTTATATTATGCAATAGTTAAAAATAATAAAGAACTAGTTCAATTGTTAATTGATAAAGATGCTGATGTTAATCATGAAAATTCATTCAATGGTCATACTCCTTTAATTACTGCAATACTTAAGGAAAATCTAAAAATTGTTAAGTTGTTAATTAATAAAGATGCTAATGTTAATTTTAAAAATAAAAATGGATTAACTCCTTTAGATTTTGCAATATGAAACAATTTTCCAGAAATGGTTCAATTATTAATTGAAAATAATGTTGAGGTTGAAAATAAAAATAAAGGGGGTTCAACAAATTTAAATTTTGCACGATATTTGGCAATGAATTTGGAAAATATTCCAGATGCTATTAAATATAAAGGTGGTGTTAATCTTCAAAATAAAAACGGAGACGCTATTTTAAATATGAAAATAAACAAAAATTATCAAAAAATTCTTCAATTATTACTTGAATATAGTGATAAGATTTATAATCAAGAAGAAAACGGTGATGATCCTTCAAACACTTCAATAGTAATAGATAATTCAAAAGCCTTTGAGTTGATTCTTAAAAAAGGTATTAATGATAATGTTCCAAATAAATATGATGATACTCCTTTAATTACTGCAATAAAAGATAATAATCAAGAAATGATTAAATTTTTAGTTGATAAAGGTGCTAATGTTAATATTCAAGATAAAAATGGTGATACTCCTTTAATTCTTTTAAAAAGAAGAGATGATGAAGAAATGATTAAATTTTTAATTGATAAAGGTGCTGATGTTAATATTCAAGATAAAGATGGTACAACTCTTTTAGATTATGCAATAGTTAAAAATAATAAAGAACTAGTTCAATTGTTAATTGATAAAGGTGCTGATATTAATTTTCAAAATAAAAATGGTGATACTCCTTTAATTACTACAATAAAAGCTAATAATTTAAATATGGCTAAGTTGTTAATTGATAAAGATGCTGATGTTAATCTTCAAAATAAAAATGGATTAACTCCTTTAGATTTTGCAGTAATTGAAAATAATCTAGAAATGGTTCAATTTTTAATTGATAAAGGTGCTGATATTAATCTTGAAAATAAAAATGGTGATACTCCTTTACATTTTGCAGTAATTGAAAATAATCTAGAAATGGCTAGATTGTTAATTAATAAAGGTGCTGATGTTAATCATGAAAATTCATTCAATGGTCATACTCCTTTATTTGCTGCAATATTTATAAATAATCAAGAACTAGTTCAATTGTTAATTGATAAAGGTGCTGATATTAATTTTCAAAATAAAAATGGTCATACTCCCTTATTTGCTGCACTATGTATAAATAATCAAGAACTAGTTCAATTGTTAATTGATAAAGGTGCTAAATTAATAGTAAACGAAATTTCAAATGATAATAATGTTGGAAGTAAAACATCAAATAGTGAAAATCAAAGATATGATGTTCTTCACGATGGTAGTTGTTTGTTTTGATCTGTAGCAACAGCTTATTTATTACCAGTAAGAAATAATAATGAAGAATTTAGAGCGCGATTTATTCAATTATTTGGTGAACGAGAATTACAAAATTTATTATATGTTCAAAATTTATTTCAACAATTTAATTTAGAAAATAATAGAGATTTAAATCAATTGTGATATCAAAATCAAATAGTAGCAAATAATTTAGTAACAAACGTGTTTCGTAATCGTGTTGTTGATTATATAAGAGATAATTTAGACAATCCAACACAAATAAATTCAAATAGAAATCATAATGAAACCTTTCGCAATGCAATTCAGATAAGCGAAAATGAAACTGCTAACAATTACTTAAATAGAATGAGACAACCATCAGAATGAGGAGGAGAAGTTGAAATTTTTGCAATTGGTAATTTGCTAGGTTCTAATATTAATGTAGATACTAGAAACATATTTGAAACAAATAGTTCAAGTAATATTATAAATTTATTTCATGTTAATGAAAGAACGCATTATAATTTTTCTTTACAAAATCAAACACAAACACCACAGAAAAATACAAATGATAAAAATATTACTGGTGGTGGTTGTTTAACTGAAGAAGATAATGATATTGAAAATAATAGTTCATCTTTAAATTTTCCACAATTAAAAAAAGATGAATATCATTTTATTAATCAAA
>NZ_RXFY01000022.1:0-12830 GCF_044714355.1 Spiroplasma sp. ald
ATATTTACAATTATTTTAATAGGTTATGCAAGAAGTCTAATATAATACAATGCTTTCTTACCAACTAACTTTTTAAGTTCAAGAGCAAAATTTGTTGTCACTAATGGTCCAACAGCAATATATAGTAATTTGTTTTGGATCTATTTTAATAAATTCATCATAAATAATGGTAATATTAGGGTGTTTTATTAAAGTTGCTGTAACTTTTTGTGAAAATAACTCCCGGTCAACACTAAGTGCATCATCAGCAGGGACTTGAACATCATAAGCTGTTTTTAAAATGAAAGAATTTAATAACTTTAATTCTTCTTTTAAAATTCCAATTGCATTTTCTCTTGAAACACTGCGAAAAGAATTAGAACAAACTAATTCTGCAAATGTATCTAATTTTTGAACTGGATTTTTAAATAATGTTTTTGCTTCATATAATTTTACTTTTAAACCACGTTTTGCTAATTGGTAAGAAATTTCACAACCTGCTAACCCAGCACCAATAATATTAATTTCTTTTTGTTTCATTCCGTTACAAAATATCTTTTTCTACTAAAACCTTACGAAGCTCATCTGCTTTGACAAAATCTTTATTATTTTTTGACTTAATTCATTCTAATAAATATTTACAAATTTCACCACTAATCACTGGTAACTTAAAATTAAAATTCATAATATTAAAAATAATATTATAAAAATCACTAGCAAGTTGCAAATTAAGTTTTTTATCACGTAATTGAGTATTAATAATTTTAATCATTTTACTAATAATAGTTAAAACATTTGGACTATTTAAATTATTTGCTAACTCAGCAAGAACTTTCTTAACATTGTCACCATGTTGTGCTAAATTATAATTTAAGTTATATTCAGCTAAATATAAATTTACTGCTTTTAAGACTTTAAAAATCTTTTCGGTTTCACCTTGTGCACTAATAATTAAAGTTTCTGTTACATTTAATGGTTGTGTATAATTAGTCGCATATAGCAAATAACGTAATGTATTTGCTCCGTATAATTTAATAAAATCACGAACTAAAATAGTATTATTTAATGATTTACTCATTTTTTTATCAGCAACATTTAAATGCCCATTATGCATTCAAATGTTTGCAATTTCCTTATTATTTTTTGCTAAAAATTGAATTCGTTCATTTTCATGATGAGGAAAAACTAAATCAATTCCGCCAGCATGAATATCAATTGTTTCTTTATGAAAAAATTTATCAATTAAGACAGCACATTCTGTATGTCAACCTGGGCGACCTTGATATAATTTACCCGTTTGATCATAAAAGGGAAAAGAAACTCCTTCGGTTGTTTGCTTTCATAAAGCAAAATCATATTGACTATGCTTATTAGCATCATGTTCAATTCGAATATTAGTTTCTAATTCTGAAATTTTTTTATTAGCTAATTGTCCATATTGTGCTTGATATTTTGCAATATCAAAATATACACTACCATTAACTTCATATGCAGCATTAAGTTTAACTAATTTTTGAATAAAAGTAATAATATCTTTAACATGGTCTGTTACTCGTACTCGCTTTGCTGGTGTTCTAACATTTAAATTAAAAACATCTTCTTCAAAAGCTTTAATATAAAATTCTGCAATTTCTTGTTCAGTTTTATGTTCTGTTGCTGCTTTAGCAATAATCTTATCATCAATATCCGTGTAATTTTGAATATAATTAAACTCAATATGTTGAAATTGTAAAAAACTAACTAATAAATCAACAGTAATAATTGCACGGGCATTACCGATATGAATGTAATTATAGACAGTTGGTCCACAAACATAAATATTAATTTTTTTTGTTTGACTATAATCTGTAAAATTACGAGTCAAAGTATTATATAATTTCATACTTCACCCTCTTATCTATTTGCATCCAATTCCATTTTTTTAAATGAAATAACAGCATTTGAATATCAGCTGGATTAATTCCTGAAATTCGATTCGCTTGACCAATTGAAATTGGTCTAATCTTTTTAAATTTTTCTCGTGCTTCAAGTGCCAAGTTATCTACCAAATCATAATTCAAATTAACTGGAATTAATTTATTTTCCAACTTAATTGTTTTTAAAGCAATTTCTTGTTCTTTTTTAATATATCCTTCAAAACGAATATTAATTAATAAATTTTGTTTTAAAAATGATTTTAAATTATTTAACGGTGGTAACTCCTCCTCTAAATATTTTAACTCAATATTTGATCGTTTTAATAAATTATAACCAGAAATGCGTTCTGTAATGTTGGCAACACCTAATTTAGTTAGTTTTTGAATTAATGGTGATTTTGCCGTAAAATAAGTTTCTTTTAACAATTGCATTATTTCATTATAACTTTGCACATTATTTTGATATTCAATTCAACTTTTTTGATCAATTAAACCAAATTGATAAGCATAATTTTTTAATCGTTCTTCAGCATTATCATTGCGCAATAATAAACGATATTCAGCACGAGAAGTTAATAAACGGTAAGGCTCTTCTGTCCCTTTTGTAATTAGATCATCAATTAGCACTCCAATATAAGCTTGGTCACGACGTAAAATGAAAGGTTCTTTTTGGTCAATACTTAAAACAGCATTAATTCCAGCCATTAAACCTTGGCAAGCAGCTTCTTCATAGCCACTTGTTCCATTAATTTGACCCGCCGTATATAAATTTTTAATTTTTTTTGTTTCTAACGTATGTTTTAATTGTGTTGGTACAATTGCATCATATTCAATTGCATAAGCTCATTTTAAAACTTCAACATTTTCAAATCCTGGCAAGGAACGTAGCATCTTTTCTTGTACATCAATTGGCATTGAAGTTGAAAATCCTTGCACATAAATTGTATTTAAACTCTTTGATTCTGGCTCTAAGAAAATTTGATGACGTGGTTTATCAGCAAACCGCACAATTTTATCTTCAAAACTTGGGCAATAACGTGGCCCTGTTCCTTTTACATTTCCAGAATACATTGCTGATGCTGTTAATTTTTTTTGCACAATATTATGTGTTTTTGGTGTTGAATGAATTAATCAACATAATTCTTGCTCTTGTAATGGTGTAAAGGTTTTTGTTGAATAAGAAAAAGCTAGTTGCAAATCACTCCCTGGTTCTGGTTGTGCTTTACTATAATCAATTGAAGTATTAAGAACACGTGCTGGTGTACCAGTTTTTAAACGAAATAACTCAAACCCTAAATGTTTTAACTGGGTTGATAATCCTGCTGTTGTAATGTCGCCATCAGGTCCTTCTGCTTTTTTTGTCATTCCTTGTAACACTAAAGATTGCATATATGTTCCTGTTGTTAAAATAACTTTTTTTGCAAAAAATTGTGTTTGATCTTTTAACATTACTCCATAGCAATTACTGTTATCATCAACCAATAAAGATTGAACTACTCCTTCATATAAATCTAAATTATCTTGCTTTTCAATTACTTTTTGCATATATTTTGCATATTCAATCTTATCTGATTGAGCGCGTAATGCTCATACAGCAGGACCACGTGAAGAATTTAATAATTTCATTTGTAAAGCTGTTGCATCAGCTGCTTTTGCCATTTCACCACCAATGGCATCAATTTCACGAACAACAATCCCTTTAGCTGGGCCACCAATTGAGGGATTACATGGCATTAATGCAATTTTATCTTTATGCAAAGTAACTAATAATGTCTTTTTTTTCATTCTTGCTGCAGCTAAACTTGCTTCGACGCCAGCATGACCAGCACCAATTACAATTACATCATATTTTTTCATTAAACTCCCTCCTTTACTAGTTTTATTAATTTAATTCTGCTTCAATTTGTTTTAATTCTTGTTCTACATTAACACGATTAAATAAGTTTTCTTTTTTCTCTATTGTTTTATTATAAATGATTTCTTGCGTTAAAATTTTTTCAAATGTTAAATCAGTTAAATTAACATTAAAATAATCGACAATTTTTTGCGCATTATCAACTAAAACTGGCTGCAATAAAAAAGCACTAACAATAATAGTATAAGCTAAACTTGCTAAAGTTTCATATAATTGCTCCATCTTTTCGTTTTTTTCTAACTCTCAAGGTTTATTTTCTTCAATATATTTATTCGCCTTATTACATAATTCCAAAATAATGTTTAGTCCTGCTGAAATTTGATAAGCATCCATTGCCTGCTGATAATTCTGCACCGCTTGGATACAACTTTCAATTAGCACATTATCCAATTGTTGTTGTTTTACTAACTGACCATTAAAATATTTACTAATCATATTACTTACTCGTGATACCAAGTTCCCTATATTATTAACTAAATGAACATTATATGATTCTAAAAACATTTCATAAGAAAATTTACCATCATTTTCAGTTGGAATTTCATATCCTAAATAAAACCGTAATGTATCTCGACCATATTTATCAATTAAATATAATGGATCAACAACATTTCCAATTGATTTACTCATTTTAGTATCTTTAAATAAAATTCAACCATGCGATAAAAGTTTATTAGGCTGACGTAACCCTAAACTTTCTAGCGTACTTGGCCAATAAATCGTGTGAAAACGAGCGATTTCTTTTCCTAATAGTTGCAAAATCTCAACATCCTCATTATTTCAAAATTTATTAAATAATGTTTCATCATTTGATAAATAACCTAATGCTGTTAAATAATTTGATAATGCATCAATTCAAACATAAATAATGTGTTTATCATTTTCTAAGGTTTTAATTCCTCAGGAAAAAGTTGTTCTAGTAACAGATAAATCAGTTAAGCCTGGTAAAATAAAATTATTTAACATTTCATTTTTTCTTGGTTCTGGTTCAATAAAACCCTGATGATTATTATAATAATTAATTAAAAATTGACTATATTTTGAGACTTTAAAGAAATATGTTTCTTCCTTTACTTTTTTTGGTTTATTACCACAAACTAAGCACTGGTTTGTTACTTTATCAATTTGTGCTTCAGTTAAAAATTCTTCACAACTAACACAATATAAACCTTCATATTCTCCTAAGTAAATATCTCCATTATTATATAATTTACTAAAAATTTTTTGTACTCCAACTTCGTGCTCTTTATCAGTAGTACGAATAAACTTTGAATATTCAATTCCTAATTTATTTCATAATAATTTAAAATTATCAACAATCATTGTTGTAAATTGATATGGTGTTACCCCTGCTGCTTTTGCTTTCTTTTCAATTTTTTCACCATGTTCATCGCTGCCTGTTAAAAAGAAAGTTTCATAACCAGCCATTTTTTTATAACGATTAATAATATCCGCTAATGTAGTAGTATATGCATGTCCAATATGTAATTGTGCACTTGGATAATAAATTGGGGTTGTAACATAAAATAATTTCTTGTTTTGACTCATAATATATCCCTCTCATTGTTATACATTTTAACAATATAAATTATATCGCATTTTTGCCAATAAAATAATGGTTTTTTAAAGACAATTAAGGTCATTGAAAATTACTAAAATAAAATAGTTATTTCCATAACTATTTATTCATAAATAAAACTTATTTTTATGCTGTTACTTCATGTAATTTTCGTGAAGAAATATTGCGTAAACCTTCATTTAACATTTCTGTCATCTGATAAGAAATATAAATAAAATCTATTTGCATTAGTTTATCAGCATATTTTTCATTTAATATTTCAACAGCATCAGCATATAAATCATCGCGTCATTCTTTAATATCTAATTTTTCTTTAAAATAACTAAAAGCTAATGTTTTAGCATTTTGTAATAATGAATCAATTCGTAATGACAGTGTTTTATAAGTATCTGCCAAGGCTAATTCTAAACGATATGTAAAATCCTCATCGGTAATAACGCGTCCATTGTTCCAAATTAAAAGAACATTATCATATAATAATTGGATTGGGTTTGTTGAGTCATGAATTTTTTCTGTATTTAAAACTAATTTTAGTTGATCACGAATATTACTAAAATGCTTTTCTAAAATAGGATTTTTCATTTTCTGCTCTCCTTAATTGCTTTAATTGCCTCCATTATCAATAGTAAATAAACAAACGGATATTAACTATAGTTTGTTAGATTATTTTTATAAGAGTAATTCTTATATAAATATCATAGCATAAGAAATATATTTTTTTAGAAAAATAAAAAAACACTAAAATATTTTTTAGTGTTTTGTATATTTTAATTAGACTGTCGCAAAGTATAATAATGTACGTACCATTTGTGATACATATGACATTTCATTATCATATCATGCATATACTTTAACTAATTGTTTACCATCACGTTCAATAATTTTTGTTAATGTTGCATCAAAAATTGATCCGTGTGTTTCACCAATAATATCTGATGAAACAATTGGTTGTGTATTATAACTAAAAGTTTCTGAAGCTTCTGCTTTCATTGCATTATTAATTTCTTCAACTGTTGTTGTTTTTTTCAATTCAACTGCTAAGTCAACGATTGAACCAGTAATAGTTGGAACACGTAAAGCCATTCCATCAAATCGACCTTCCAATTGTGGTAATACTAATGCAACTGCTGCTGCTGCTCCCGTTTTAGTTGGAACAATATTTGAAAAAGCAGCACGTGCTCTTCTTAAATCATCATGTGCTAAGTCCAACAATCTTTGATCATTTGTTACCGCATGAACAGTTGTCATATATCCTTTTTCAATTCCAAATTCTTCGTCTAATACTTTTGCCATTGGTGCTAAACAGTTAGTTGTACAACTTGCCCCTGAAATAATAGTATCTTCTTTTTTAATTTCTTTATGGTTTACATTATAAACAATTGTTTTAACATCGGTTCCTTTCGCTGGAGCTGAGATTAAAACTTTTTTTGCTCCGGCTGTAAGGTGCTTTGAAGCACCAGCACGATAAGCAAAGAATCCTGTTGATTCAACAACAACATCAATGCCTAATTTACCTCATGGTAACTCAGCAGGATCTTTTTTGGCATAAACATTTATTTTTTTCCCATCAACAATAATAACGCCTTCTTCTGAAGAAATTTTTCCTCTTTTTCATCCTCCTTGGGCTGAATCAAGTTCTAATAATGTTGCTAAAGTTTTTGCCGCAGTTAAATCGTTAATTGCGACAATTTCAACATTTTTTTCGTCAAATAATCTTCTAAAAACTAAACGGCCAATACGTCCAAACCCGTTAATTGCAATTTTTGTCATCTACTTTTTCTCCTCTATATATATTTAATACCTTCTTAGTCTGCAATAAAAATATTGCATACTTACTATATATTTTACAACCTATAGAGTCAATTTGCAAGAAAATTAGCAAACATCCAAATTAAAGGTTACTTTATCAGCAAAATAGAACCAAATAATAAATTTAATCTTTTTAACCAAAACGACCTGTAGTATAATCTTCTATTTTTGATTCACGATAATGNNANAACNATAATNNTGTNTTATTATATTANTGGAGTTTCGGTANCNATNAAAATAATTGTTTTATCAATAAAATAATCATTTATTAGTGCTTTTTTACCAGCAAGTTGTTGAAAATCAGAGTTTTTAATTAAAATATCTTCAATTCATTTGACATTGCGATAACAACTAGCCTCACTAATATCAAAACTTTTACCAAGATGAAAAAAAGTACGATATTCTCGTCAATACGATAAAGTCATAAATAATCGATTTTTTAGTGATAATTTGTTAGCTTTGCCACCTTTTTTAAATTTTTCTATTTCAGCAACCTTTAAAATATCTAACATTTTATTAAAAGTGGCTTGTTTTATTCCTGTTAATCGGAATAATTCTTTATCATTAATAAAATCAAATTTATCAAATTTCATAATTTTAGATTCCTATAATTTCTATTTTAAATATATTTTATAGGAATTTTAAAATAACTAGGTTATGCAAGAAGTCTAATNAATTAGAAAAAATTAATATTNAAGCAACGCTTGTTGCTAAAGTGCTAAAAATTGTGAAAGATATAGTAGAAGCAGTAACTGCTGAAGATTATACAATTACAAATAATGCTCAGCCAGGTGATTATTCAAAGCAACAAGAAGTCATAATTTTAGTTAAAGCAAAAGACACTTCAAAATATATTTCTGGAAATTTTGCTTTTAAGGGTTATGTAAAAGCTATCAAATAATATTTTCATTTTATTAAAAAGATTAACACGATAAAAATTTAATATTTTTTATTTCATATGATAATTTATAATAAAAATTATTTTGATTTTAAATTTTAATTTGTTGCAGTTTAT
This sequence comes from Spiroplasma sp. ald, assembly GCF_044714355.1. Lineage (NCBI taxonomy): Bacteria > Bacillati > Mycoplasmatota > Mollicutes > Entomoplasmatales > Spiroplasmataceae > Spiroplasma > Spiroplasma sp. ald. The sequence continues at coordinate 8,214 of NZ_RXFY01000022.1, forward strand.
ATTATAGTTTCCATACTAATAAAAAATAAAAAAATTTGCTAATTATAAATAGTTTTTCATAAATTAATAGTATAATTTAAATACCTTAAAGTACAAAATAATTTATTTTAATCAAAAACAGCAATCATTAGGAGGTTATAAGATATGGCCAAACAAAAGTTAACTAAATGGTATTATAACAATTTAAAGGTTAATAATTGAAATTTATATGTTGCTGTTTCTGAACAAGGTGTAACTTTTATTGTTTCTAATAACAAAGGGTTTAATGAATTAGAATCTTGGTTGAAGAAAAAGGGACCAAATATTTTATTAATTGCTGATCAAGAAGGAAAAACGAACCTTGTTATGGAGCAATTAACGGAATATTTAATTGGAAAACGAACATTTTTTACTTTAGCGTTTGATTTCACTGGTACTTTGTTTCAAAAAAAGGTTTGAGCAGAAGTTGCTAAAATACCATATGGAACAACAACTTGTTATGCTGATATTGCACAAAAAATTGGACATCCACAAGCAATGCGAGCTGTGGGGACAGCAATTGGCAATAATGCCATCACAATTCTTGTTCCCTGTCATCGTGTTTTAGGCAAAAATAATTCTTTACGTGGCTATCGTAGTGGGTTAGAAATGAAAGCATCGTTATTACAATTAGAAAATATTTGATAATTAGTATTTGTTATTTTAAATTTATGCTTTGTTAAAAGTAGTTTTTATTACAATTAATTTTATTTTTAATTAGTATGTTGATTATCAACAATAAATTTTTAATATATTAAAAGGAGAAAAAATTATGGGAAAGTTTCATACAATAGCAAGTAGTTTATTAGTGTTTGGAACTATTAATATGACATTTGTACCTACTTCTAGTTTTATTAATCAAAAGGGATATATTACAAAACTATCACCAACAGCAGTTTCATCACTTGACGAAAATGATTTTATTTATTCAGGCTATTTATTACAGTATTTTATTTATAAGTCTTCCAATATTGACCAAAACAAAACAGTAAAAATGATGGAAAACAATATTGTTACTAATAAAGATATAATTTATAATACTAAAACTAATATTAATAATGTGAGAATCGATACGAAAGAATTATTTGAAATGTCATTAATGGCCTCGATTATTAATACTAGTATTTATGGAATGACAAATTGGAAAGAATTTTTTGCCGAAGCATATTTAAAATGAATGACAATGCCAAACGAAATGAAAAATAAAAGCTGAGAGATTTTAAATAATTTTTTTATTGATATTTATACTCCGCTTCAAAAAGATAATTTTGGTTTCCGAATTACTTCTTTACTAAAACAACGTGCTAAAATTGATCAGTATGTTGCAAAGTCAAATATTAGTTATAATACTAATTTAACAACTAAACCAATTGATGCAGTTGATTTAAAATATTTTTTGCCATCTTTTGAACTTGGTTTACAACAATTAATTCCCCAAAATAGAAAATTATGAGCACAGAATTATACTTTTAATGCTCTTAAAACAAGTTTAATTATGTGGCAGTCAAGTGGAATGCAAGATATTGAAACTAATAATGTTAGTTTTGACGGAAATATTCTACGAAATAGCATTATTAATAATGGTGAGCAGGATTTAACAACGGAATTAGGAAATATGATGAATGATTCATATACGTTAGCATCACAATCAGCGATTATAAAATTTGAAAATTTTATGAATACTAGTAAACAGCAATATTATTCATCATTTGATAAGTTAGATGAAGATTTAAAAAAGATAACAGAATATGAAAATAATTATTATCATGAAAAAGGGAGCACTATTTTCTTAAAAGATAGCGTGCAAGCAATGCAAAAATATTATCAATGAACTGATGAACTGATGGAGTTTCTTAAAGAACAAATTTTAAATTTATTTAATATGACTTATGCAATAACTGGTGACAATTTTAAATATTTTTTAACTGGATTTTTATTTTCTCCTGATGCACCATTGTTAGAAAAAAGTATACAAACAGCAGCTTATACAAATTATTCTTTTCAATCATTACCATGGTCAAATCGTATTATTTCAACTAAACGGGCTTATATCGTTATTTCTGCAAAAGAATTTGATAATGTTTTGCAGAAAAAAACTATTTCTGAATATTTAATTGGATGATGAAGCTCACCAAATGTTTTTTCTCCTTTGAACCATGAGATGGGGCATGCTGTTGATGCTTACTTTGGAATGATTAAAGAAGCACGAAATGTTGCACCAAAATATTTTAAGAATCTTGTAAATAGTTTAGGAATTAAAGGACAATATATGGGTAACATTTTTGGCTATGATGATATTGCAAGTTATAATCAAAAGGTTAATATTATTAAAATTGTTTTAATTATTATGTTTGGTGCTTTTTGCACAAGTATTATTATTGCCGTTGTTTTAGGTACTAGTCGTAAGATTAGATCTCAAAAGAAATAAAAATGGTAAAAATGCAACAATATTGCATTTTTTATTTAAAAATAAAGGAGGAAAAAAATGAGTAGTAAAAAACAAATGACAAAATTTGGATTTATTGTTTCATCATTAGGTGCAGCAATTGGATTAGGGGTAATTTGAGGATTACCTGGTTATATTAATAAATATGGTGGATTTTATTTTTTCTTAATATATATTTTTGCATTATTAATTGTGGGAATTCCGCTATTAATTTTTGAATTTAACTTAGGAAATCTTCGACGTAAAAGTGTAATTAACATTTTTGATAAGGAAAGTGTTCGCTTTAGTCGCTTTATGGGTTGGTTTCAATCAACTTTAATGATTATTATTCCGATTTATTATGCTGTTTTGGTTGGTTATACTATTATTTCGATTGGAATTGAATTTAGTCCTACCTTGATTAGTAATGTTGATGGAAATATTTTTAATCATCAGATTTTACAACGTGGTGGTTTTGGCGTAACTAACAATGGTGGTTTTCAATGAATTGTATTTTTAGCTTTTTTATTTGTTGTTTTGTTAGTTGGTCTTGTCTTATTATTTGGAATTAGGGGAATTGAAAAAGTTAATAAGTTTTTTATGCCCTTATTATTTTTAATTATTTTAATTTTAGCAATTTATATTTTAACAGTTCCAGGGAGTCATCAAGGATTAGCAACGTTGTTTTTAACAAATAATTTAGATAAATTAAAGCAAAGTCAAACATGATGTAGTGTTTTTTCCTTAGCTTTTTTTACAACATCATTAGGAATTGGAATGATGATGCGCTTTGCTGGTGTAGGTCCACATAATCAAGATAATGTTTCAAAAGCTTACTTATTAGTAATTGGAATTTTATTTTTATCCATTACTAACTTAATCTTTATTTTTGGTGCATCAGGAGCTATTGTTAATAATTTGGTTACTGATAAAAATGATATTTTATTATTTCAACAACAAATTGCTACTAAGTTTGGTAATGATTCAATGGTTTTTGTTTTTAATGTTTTGCCAGAAACTTTCCATATTATTAATCAAAATACTGTTGTGGGAGTTGGAAATTTCTTAGGAGTTTTATTCTTTTTAGCTTTATTTATTGCCGGATTAAGTACAACGGTTGGTAATGTTGAAGTTATTATGGATGCTATTGAAACACAATATGAAATTAGTAATCAAAAAGTAATTTGTGGGATTTGTTTAACAATTATTGTTGTTGGTTTATCACTAGTTTTTGAGAGTACATATCAGGTAATTAATTCCTTTCAATTATTAGTAGCAGGATTAGATTTAATTTTAGTATCTTTAGCACAAGTTATTTTCTTTGTTTGATATGCAAAAAAACTACATATTGTAATTAATTACAATAACCAAGTATCATGAATTAAATTAAATAAGTTATATAAAATTATGATGTATTATTTAATTCCACTTATATTAGTTGTTATTGTTGGTTTTTCAGTTTATGATTTTATTATTAGTTGTACAAAAAACGCTTGATATATCTCAGTATTAGCTTTTGTGTTAGGTATTTTTGTACCAGTCCTAGTTGCAAGTCTGAATAGTTATTATGGCATAAAACGAGAAAAAGGAGGACAGAAACCATGTTAGTTACCATCGCCATTGTTGTTTTATTAGTTTTAGCAATTTTATTAGCAGTTGCTTTTGGCTTTTTTATCTATAAAGATTGACAACGTAGCCAGCATACATTAGAAGTTGATCAGAAATTAGCATTAGAACATAAGTTAGAAGAAGATTTAGAACCAAGTTTAGATCATAAAACTAATGAAAGAAAGTAAATTTAATATTTTTTAATTATCATGCTGTTTGATAATTTCAATTAATTCTATTGATGATGAGCAGTTTTTTATACTAGTTAAAAATTCTTTTTTTGCAAATAGTTTAGCAATCGATTGAAGTAATTCTATATGTGAAAAATTATCTTCTGCAGCAAGAAAGAGCTAAGCAATATTTAGTATGGTATTTGTCTTCTTTTTGAAATTTAACTGGAATTTTAAAATATGTAAACTGTAAAACGAAACGCGCTAAAACAACTCTTATTAAAGGGTTGTTTTTTTATTTGTAAACCCATAATTATTAATTAATTCAGAGAAAGGACAGCATCTTAAGTTCTTAAAATAGAAACTTTTTATCACAACTTTTATTAACTTTTTAAA
>NZ_RXFY01000023.1:0-12740 GCF_044714355.1 Spiroplasma sp. ald
AAGAANNCTATTATTATAAATAGCATAGAAGATGTATTTAAAATTAAATAATTTAAATAAAAAAGTCATTTTTCGTTGTAGGAAAATATTAAATTTTAAATAAAAGACATAATTAATTAAAATTATAATTTGCTATTAGTATCTTTTTAAAAATATTTACAATTATTTTAATAGGTTATGCAAGAAGTCTATTGTATAATTGTAGTTCGGCGATTATCTGGTATTATTCCAAGATTAATGTTGTTTCTATTATCAAATAATACATAAGAATAATTATTTTTATTTGAATTACTTGTAACAGGATTAAGATTATAAAAAATTGAATTACCTACTTGAATTTCAATATCAGGATCTGTTTCAAAAGTTACTCAAATAAAATTATTTTCTGGGAAACTATTATTTTCTAATGTTTCTCGCAATACAATTTGTGCTTGATTATTTAATAATCTGTTAATGGTTATATCATTTCTATTAATATTTCTATTTAAACGAACAACTTGGTCTAAAATATTTTCTTCGCTATTTGTAGGAATTTTTCCTAATTTACTATTTTTTATTAATTTTGGTAAAAATTTATCATTACTTTCTCTTTTCTTTCTTTTGCAATTTTCTATATCATTTTTTTCATAACTACTAGCAGCAATAACAGTTTGCATTGTAGTTCCACTGATAGTTAATACACATAATAAACTTAGTAATTTTTTCATTTTGTATTTCCTTTCTGAAATTGTGATAATTTTGTTATGTTGCTAAATTAATAATTGATAAATTTTTAATATAAAATAATACTATCATTAAAAATCAATTAAATAAAAAAATATTTTTTCTATAGTTACTTCGCTATTAAATTATTAATGATGATAAGCGATACTAATATTTTTTGGTTTAATTTGTAATGAATAACTTAATTCTTTCATAATTGCTTCATTAATTTCAACTGTTAAATCATTTAGGTTTTCTTTTGCCATTACTTTTCCACTAATATAAATTTGCAATAATGAATTATCAATCATCCGACATTCAACTTTATCTGCAAAATATTGGTGAGTCATACCACGGATTGCATATAAAATAATCTTTTTAATTGTTAATAAACTAACAACAATTGTCCCACGATGATTATTTTCAATTGTTAATTCATTAAAATTATTATTCATCTTCAATCTCTCCTTTTATGAATTGTTAAAATTAAGCTCGTCCGGAATATTTTCCATCACTAGTTGAAACAGTAATAACTTCTCCTTCTTTAATAAACAACGGAACCTGTAATTCTCAGCCAGTTTCTAGCACTGCTTTTTTCATTGCACCAGAACTAGTATCACCTTTTACTGCTGCTTCTGCCTCAGTAACTGTTAGATCGACCTTATCTGGTAAAATAATTCCCAATACTTCACCATCATATTTGGTAACAGAAGCCATTACTCCTTCTTTTAAAAAATTTTTTTCTCAAACTAAATTAGTTGAGGGAATTTATAATTGCTCATAAGTTTGCGTATCCATAAAAATGACATTCGTACCATCATCATATAAATATTGCATTTCAACATTATCAATCATTGCTTTTTCAACTTTATCACCACCAGTGAAAGTAATATTTGTAGTTGCATTGCTACGCAAATTTTTAACTTTTGTTTTAACATGTGCTTGCCCACGACCAGATTTTGAATGTTGTGCTTTAATTACTACGTAAATATTACCCTCATATTGAAACGTTAATCCTGGGCGAAAATCGTTTACACTAATCATCATCTTCTTCTTTTTCTATTGTTCGTAGTTTAATTATATCGTAATTTTAAACAGATAGTTATTAAAATCAATAAAAAGGAGAAAATTTCTTTTAAACAAATTTTCTCCAAATATTTTAATTTTATAAAATTGTAAGGTAACCTAAATATTAATACGCTTTTCACCACGATATCGATTTGAAGTTGATAACGCCTTAATAATAACATAATCAGTTGTTTTAGTAATTGCAAAATGACGGGGTGAGAAATAAAATGTTGGATTTAAGATAGCAAAATAAGCCATCATATTCTCAACTGGTAAGGCTTTTAACACTTTCGCTTCATAATTAAATGTAATGGTATCTAATGCAAGTGGTTGGGTTTGATATAATGTTATCGAAATAATATCAGTTTTATCTGCAAAATGGATACTATTCTTATTAGCAATAATTTGTACTCATAATAATGCTGTCTTTGCACCGCCACTTGCTAGTGGTTGTCAAGGTAAATCAGTTCACGATTTTGAAATGCCATCCTTGTCATAATAAATAAATTTTAATTCCGCATTTGGAATTTCACCATGATATTCGTTTGTTTCTAATGCATCATAAACTGCATTTTGAAATATCGTTTCAGTTACTTTTGTGGTTGGTTGTTGTGTTTCAAAAACAAAAATTAAAGCTAATTCACTTTTAAATAAAGATAACGAAATTTTACTACGATCACGCGTTTCCATTCTAACACAACTGACAACAGTCGCAGGAACACTAATAACCATTAAAGCCGTAAAAGATGTTAACAACTTTTTCATATTAATAATCTTCCCTAAACGCCGCATTATCAGTTTTAATAATTGCTAATTGTTGTTGATAACGTTTTTCAATAATTTGTCGTTCTTGTGTCGTTAGTAAGTACGGATTTAAAACCATTCCTCAATGTTTATATTTTGAACTACCGTACCCAATTGTAACTTGTGTTCGTGGTATTACATATGAAATTCGAATTTGATATGATCCATTTGGAACATAAACTGGAATAAACATAAAATTAGTATAAATAGCATTAAATTCAACTTCGGCAAAACCTCGATAACGATCAGCTAAGCGAACGGGATCAGTAATTTCATCACTTGCCGCAATTTGGTTAGTATAATTTTTAAAAACATTATAAAAATTTTCAATTGCTGTTGTATTTTTTAAAAGATTTCAATATGGATTATTCAATTGATCCTTAACTGTTGCATAGTCTGGTGCAAGGTTATTCGTTAATTTTAGGTCACTAAAAACCCGTGAAGTTCCAAAATAATATTGTAAATCACCACCTAAGGAAAAGGTATGTAAGTAAGTATATGGATCAGCATAATCTGGTGATCATCTTCCTGCTTGCATATCTCAATCGGCTTTTTTACGACGGGTTTCATATTCTGTAGCATCAACAGTAATATCTGGAATAATTTTAATTACATCATTTTCAGCGTTAAATGAGTCAATCATATTCAATAAAAATTTATTAATTGTTAATGTGTATGCTCCATTCATTAAAAAGCGAAATTCAACTTGTGAAGCACCAATATTTGTTTGTAATCAAGTGCGAATATCATTTAAAATATTATCATCATTTTTTAATAAATCTTTGTTATGATATAAAGCATCACTACTATCTTTTAATAGTTGGCTGGCAGCCATTGCATTACCATCTAAAAAATGGTTTGCATATGCTTCTTCAACATATGACGCATAATCAACACCCCCATTATAAACAAAATAACGTGCAGTATAAACATTTCGTAAAAACTTGGAAGTTGGTGAATCATCTAGGGCTTCGGAATAATATTTAACAAATTTACTACGGTCTAGTTGGGTTGCTAAATATTTTCGAACTTTATCATATTGTAACGCCTTACTTGCATTTAATGCTTGCTTAGCACGAACTGGGTTTGAATTTAAAATATCACTATTCGCATAATTATGAATAATTGTATATGTTGTTGGATCAGGATTAATAATACTTGATGCACCACTAAAAATTGGATTAGAAGGATTAGAACCAACATATTTCTTTCAACCATTACTATCTGTTGGTTCAACTAGAAAATCATTAACATCACCTGATTCAAATAAAACACGTTCACGCGAAACATCATTATTTGCTAAATAAGTATAATTTAATTTATCAATGTATGTTAATTTGGCATGTTGATAGGCGGGGTTTTTTCGCAATAAAATTTGTGAAGTTGAACTATATTTTTCAACTAAATATGCTCCTGAATACCAAATATTTTTATAATTGGTCCCATAATTATAACCTTGTCGTAACGCCTTTTCTGGTAATGGTGCAAAAGCTAAATAAGTCATTAAAGTATCAAAATATTCTGCTGACTTTGTTAATTTAATGGTAATTTCATCATCAGCCTCATTAATTGTCATTCCTAATTTTTTTCAATTTAGATCATTATAATAATCTGGTTGATAATTACCTGCCTGAAAATACTCTCAAATTTCTTGTGCCCCACTAATAAAAGTTCGTCATAATCCTGATGTTGCCGATAAATTCTTTGGAAATAAAACAAACTTAGCAGTATTAATCATATCACTAGCTTTAACTTGCCGTTGAAAATTACCTTGATAATCAAATCATTTTGCTTGTGGTGAAATTTTATATTTTCATTCACTTTGATCAGCATTAGGAATTCCAACATATTTTGATGTTTTATCTTTTTGCTCAGCAAGATCACCGAAACTACGATTATATTTATCAGTTGCTACTAATGTTCCAAGAACATCAGCTAAAATTTTATTATCTTCAATTAACATTGTTGATGCACTTGATCATGATGTTAAGGGGAATTTAAAAATAGAACGAAAAAAATTATCGGTAATTAAACGATTTGCTAACAAATCTAAACTAATTCCACATGAAACAACTAATGGTGTTACTGTTGTTATTGCCGTAAAACTAGCAAAAAATGCCAATTTCTTTTTAAACATCGTTACCCCTCCTTTCTGCCAACTGCCATAGCAAGTTTAGCTTTTGCTGCAGCAATTTCACGTGAATTCCCAAATAAATAGTGCCCCGTTTTAATTTCAGTAAACTCTGGTAAATCAAATAAGTAATCTCAATGTTCTTTTTCTGGTTCATAGATAAAATGAACTTTTTCTTTTTCATAATTTGGATTAGGTAACGGAATTGCTGATAATAATGCACGCGTATATGGATGTAATGGATTAGTAAATAATTCTTCAGCGTTTGCTAATTCAACAAGTTGACCATGATAAATAACAGCAATTCGGTCAGCAATAAACCGAACAACCGATAAATCATGGGCAACAAAAATATAAGTTAAATTATATTGTTGTTGAAATTTTTTTAATAAGTTTAAAACTTGGGCTCTAATTGAAACATCTAATGCTGAAATTGGTTCATCAGCAATAATAAATTGTGGTTTCATAATTAATGCCCGAGCAATACCAATTCGTTGTCGTTGTCCTCCTGAAAATTCATGTGAATAACGTGATAAATGTTCTGGTAATAATCCAACCTCTTTTAAAATGTTTAAAATTAAGAAATGTTTAACATCACGATCTTTAATTTGCTCTAACTTTAATGGTTTTTCATTTTTTCCTAAATTATTATTATAATAAGTTAAATATAACTGGCGAGCAGTATTATTTTGATATAATTCAGGAAAATTTGTTAACCCTTCTCCAATAATTTCTTCAACTGAGATTCGATCGTTTAATGACGAAGATGGATCTTGAAAAATCATTTGAATTTTTTTCTTTTGTAAACGATTTTCTCGCCTTGTGGGTAATTTAAACAATTCCGCATTTTTAACAATTTCATCAATTAATGGTAAATCTAATAAATCTAATAAACGATTAGAAGCAATAATGTCCAATTCTGAAGTTTTATACTTCTTACCTACTCATTGATAATATAATTTAATTGTTGTTTGATCACGAAAAACCCCATGTCGTGCTAAATATGATAAATCAGCAAGCATCATTTGTTGCTGTTCTACTGTTGCACTTTTCTTAATCAAAGTCATTAATCCTTCTTTTCATTCATTATTTGGTAATGTTGCTAAACTTGTTTTCAAATTAGACGTGGTTACTAATTCATTTAATGTCTTTGCCATATCTGTTGTTGCAATTTTTATCATTAAAGCACTGGTTTGATATGCTTGCTGTAAGGCAATAATTGCTTGTGGATTTGTTTGCGATTCTAATTCCAACTTTTGTAATTCCTGTAAATATGTCTTTTCAAAATCATTTTTAAAAACATTAAAACGTTTATTATAACTTAAAATATATTTTTTTCGTTTTCCCTTCGGAACAAAAAGAATAAAAACTGCCCGTTGATTTTTATGTAAAAAATGAATTTCATTTAACAATTTAGTATGAATTGATAATAAATTTGCTAATTGTTCAAAAGAAGCATCATAATATTTTTGTGTTTGTTCTAATACAAGGTTTTCTTTTAGAGCATTACGATTTTCTTCTAATTTTAAAAGAACTTTATAAATTTGATGCCCTAATAAAATATTTCCTTCAATAATTTCAATATTTCCGCGAACACGATCTTTGATTTCTTCTTCTAGGGCAAGAGATAATGATGGAATTCATTCATGCAAATTATCCATAAAACGAAAAATTCGTTGATAAGCTTTTAACATATCTTTTAATAAAATTAAATTATGTTCATACATTTCTTTTACTAATGTAAAATGATTGTTACTATGATTAAAATTTAGTAAATCAACTTTCTTTAATTCAAGGTCAGTTGTTATTAAATATTGCTTATTTGTATAGGGTATTAATTCTTTCGTATTAACAACATATTTTTTATTTTCAAAATAACGATAATAACTAATTTTTAAATTATTAATATAGTTACTTAAATTTTTATTTAATAACATATTATTATTTCGTAATAATCGCAATTTTTCATTAATATCTAAATTAATTTTATATAATTGTGGTGGTTTTCCCCGAATCAAATGCTTATCCATATAAATGGTTCCATCTTTAATTGGTTGCACACCAGCAATGGCACGGCCAATCGTTGTCTTACCACTTCCCGACTCACCAACAATACTAAAAATTTCTCCACGGTAAATATCAAAACTTGCCATTTTAACTGCATTTACTTTTTTATTTTTTTGGCGAAATTGAATTAACAAATCGCGAACCATAATAAACTGTTCTTGTTCGTTTTTGTTCATCTTAATCACCTACCTTTGTATCATTTTTAATTTGTTCTAACTGTTGTAATTGCTTTGGTTTTGTTACTTTTGCAGCTCGTGGATCTAATAGTCATGTTTTTGCATAATGTGTTTCACTTACTTTAAACATTGGTGGTTCTAATAAATAATCAATTTTCATCGCATGTTGATTACGAGGAGCAAATGGATCTCCGTATACTTTTGCATATAATGATGGTGGTGAACCATGAATTGAATAAAGGTCTTCCCCTTTTTGACCAAATTGTGGTAAAGAAGATAATAACGCTCAAGTATAAGGGTGCTTTGGATCAAAAAAGATATCATTCACTTTTCCATACTCAATAATCTGACCAGCATACATTACAGCAACCCGATCAGCAATATTTGCGACAACGCCTAAATCATGGGTAATAAAAATAACAGTAAATTTATATTCTTTTTGTAATGATTTAATTAAATCCAGAATTTGTGCTTGAATTGTAACATCTAAGGCTGTCGTTGGTTCATCACAAATTAAAACTTTTGGTTGACAAGCTAAAGCAATTGCAATAACTACCCGTTGGCGCATTCCACCCGAATACATTCTTGGAATATCATGATAACGCTTTTTAGCCTTTGGAATTCCAACTTTTTCTAGTAATTCAATTGCTGTTTTTTTTGCCATTGCTCGTGACATTTTACGATGTTTTCGTAATACTTCTGAAATTTGAAAGCCAACTGATAATAATGGATTTAACGATGTCATTGGATCTTGAAAAATTGTTGCTATTGTTGGACCACGTAATTTACTAATTTGTTTTGCCACTTTTAATTTATTGATAAATTCAAAATTTTTAATTAAATTTCATTCTTCATATACATTAGAAAAATTAGCAGCATCCAATGGTTTTCCACTCGCCATTAACTGATTTAATTTGTTAATCCGATAGCGAATCCCATCGGTATAAGTTTTTTTACTAAAATAAGTTTGAATTTTACTAAATTCTGTTGGCAAAGGAATAATTTTTTGCTCAAAATAATTTTTTAAAAACTGAATATTTTTCCCTAATAATTGTTTTTCACTTCAAGTTAATTTTTTAATTTTGTCAATTTCATTCTTATAACCAACAATTCGATTTTGTAAAAATTCAATCTTTTTTTGTTTTAATTCAGGATTTAACAACATCTCTTGTTGATTTTTATATTCCTTTAATTGTGCATTAAGTTTTCCTATTTTATTATTAATTCGGTTTGAATGACTAAAACTAATTTGTTTTTTTAACACTTCAATTTTATTTTGTAAATCAATAATTGCTGTTTGCAAATTAGTTAATTCCAAATTATTAATCATTTTTATTTTTTGTTTTGTTCTAATAATTCGTTTTTTATTATACTTAATAATATTTTTTTGTAAGTTATTATCTAATAAAATTTTATGGAAATCAACTAAATGAACTGGTTTTCGAAAATACGCTAAATCATCCGCTAAAATATTTTTTGAAGGCGAATAAACAATTGAACCATTACTAATTCAGCCATTACTTTCTAACATATTAGTAAATGTTTTCGTCATAACTGACTTACCACTCCCCGACTCGCCAACAATTGCTAATGTTTCACCATCATAAATATCAAAAGAAATATTTCGAATAGCAGTTAAAACATTGGCACGAGTTTTAAATTTTATTATTAATTTTTTAATTGAAATAACAATTTCTTTTTCCATAAAGCAACATCTCCTTTTAATACGTTATTTTTATTTATAATGGTTTTTGGGGTCTAATGAGTCAGCAAATACTTTTCCGAATAAGAAAAATAAAACCGATGTTCCAGCAATAAAACAAATAGGAATAATTAATAAATGTGGATAATCTTGTCACTTACTAGATGCTAATACTTCATTTAAAATAAATCCTAATGTTGTATTTTCACGTCCTTGGACAAAACCAAAGTTAAAGTAATTTAATGTTGAATCAATTGCAATAGCCATTGGTACAGCAAAGGATGCTGTTTGAATAATTAATGGTAAAATTCGTGGCATAATATTTTTTGTCACAATTTTTGGTCCAGATGTTCCTAACATTTTTGAAGCAAGATTATATTCGGTATTTCGGACTAAAATAATTTGGACTCGGATAACCTCTGCCAAAGTAATTCAACTAGTAAGTGATACGGCAAAAATAATCACGGGCATTTTTTTACCTAAAGCAAAAATAATAATTAATCATAAAATTAGTGTTGGTACTAAATTTAAAAAGCGTGTAATTTCAATAAATAAAATATCAAATTTTTTATAAAATCCTCAAATTGAACCAACAATAACACCAATTAAAATTTGAATTAAGGCAATTATTAATGTAAATAATAAGGTTGTTCGCATTCCAATTCAAATTTTATCTCAATAATTCTCACCATTCATCCCCAGCCCAAATAAATAAGTTGCATTTGGAGCTAAAGGTTGTTGATAATTAGGAATTGGTAAATCAGCAGGTAATGGGTTCGCAACTTTACCAATTGGGACAATCGCTGTTAATAAGATAATTGCAAGTAATAATAATAAACAAACAATAAACGTTTTTTTAGTAATTAAAATTTGACCAACTACTTTTCAATAACGATATGATTTCGTTGAAATTCGTTCATTCTCTTCTAGTTGAGGACCAACAATTTCAAATAAACTTGAATCTAAATAATTATTAATATCATAACTTTGAAAATCAAGTAACTCTTCATCTGTAACTCTTCGCATCATCTTTTCTCCTCTCTTTATTTTGTTAATTTTACTCGTGGATCTAATATCGCCATCATAATATCGGCTATTAAACTAGTAACAATTCCAGCCGTTGCTGTTAATAGAATATATCCCATGACAACAAAGGAATCCTTGTTTCCAACACCCGAGACAATAAATTTACTCATCCCTGGAATTGCTCAATTTTGTTCAGCAAAGATACTTGCCCCAAAAATTGTTGTTACAAAAGCTGCTGGTAATAAACGAAAAATTCGAATCCCCGCATTACGGAAAATATGAATATAGAAAATATAACGATTAGTCATTCCTTTTGATAGGGCAAACTTAGTATAATCAGCAGTCATTTCATCAATAACATATCGTCTTGTATTAATAACAATTGGTGGTGTTATCATTAAAAAAATTGCAAATACTGGTCAAAATTTAGTATCAAAAGTTCCCGAACTAAATAAACCATGAGCATAAAAAACATTAATTGAAATTAAATAAATCCCTACGACTAAAACAACCGGTGGAATTGCTAAAAAGATAATTGACCCAGCATTAATGGTATTATCAACACCACGTTCTTTATTTTTTGCCGCAATGATTCCTAATGGCACACCAATTAAATAAGCTAATAACACTGCAACTGACCCAAAACCAAATGAATACGGAATTGCTCGTGCAAAGATATCTGACACTAATTCTCCTGGTTGTGCTACTGCTGTTGAAAAAACAACTCCTAAGTAAAATCATGTTGTAACTTTTTCACCAACTAATTCACCAGTTATTGGATCAAAAGTACTATTAATAATTATTGTTTTTTTAATAAAAGGCATAATATTTCGTAAATATGTTCCTAATTGACTTCAAATTGAGCCATATACTCCAAAAATTTTCATTCTTTGCTCCAATAAAGCATTATATTCTGGTGTACCTGGTAAAATATTTAATTTATCAATATCAATGTCTTTAATATAAATATCATCGGGAGTTACTAATCGCAATAAAATAAAAATTACACAAATTGCTAGCAATAAAGTAATAATTGCAAAAAAGATTCTTTTTAATGAATAACCTATTAATGGAAAACGATCAAAAAACTCCCGACAGTGATGATTAAAAATTGCCATTTTATATTTCATTTCAGTAAAAAGTGATGTTCGTTTATTTGCTTGTTGATAATCTAAATCAACATTAACAAACTTATTATCATATTCTTTACTAATATCAAAATTGGTTTTAGAAATATCTTTCTCTTTTTTAATATTTTTCATATATTTTTTCCCTCCCTAGTTCTAAGGAAAAATAAAATGTCCCTTTTATCAAATTTTAATAAAATAATGTGCTTAAAATAACTTATTCAAAATAATGTACTTGATACAAAATATAATTTTATATTATGTAATTATATTTTACTTTTTGTAAAATACAATATAATTTAATAATAAATTTAAAAAATATTAATGTGAGGGAAATAATGGCAAAAAAGAAAAATATTTTTAAAGAATTACATCAATTAAAACGTGAAGAAAAAGAAATTCATGAAAAAGAAGTTAAAGAAATTGTTGAAGAAACATACCATAATCAAACAATAAAATTAGAAACTTATCAAAAACTAAAAAAAATTACTTGATACCATTATTTAATTGCTATTTTAACTAGTGCATTTTTACTTGGAATTAGTTTTTTATTAGGAATTTTTGCCTTTAAAGATATCAAAAAAACAGAATGAATTGTTGTTAGCTTCTTTGTTTTAATTTTATTAATCTGATTAATTTTAGGCTGATATAAAAATAAGCAAGCCGCAGCTTACTTTAATGATCATCGTCGCCGTTACCAGTCCACTTTAACTGACGAAGAAGCAATAATTAAAAAAACACGAAAAATATTATTAATCATTGCTGGAATATTATTAATTTCTTCAATAATTATCTTTTTTACTATTTAATTTATTTTTATAAAAATTAACCAACCTTAAATTCTAGCATCTGTAAAAATACAAAGTCACTATCATTAATAACTTGTTTACTGCTAGGTC
This sequence comes from Spiroplasma sp. ald, assembly GCF_044714355.1. Taxonomy (NCBI): domain Bacteria; kingdom Bacillati; phylum Mycoplasmatota; class Mollicutes; order Entomoplasmatales; family Spiroplasmataceae; genus Spiroplasma; species Spiroplasma sp. ald. The sequence goes on from NZ_RXFY01000023.1 coordinate 11,703, forward strand.
TAATAAAGAAACTATAAGCAAAAGAATTATAACCAAAATTTATCGTATAAAAGGGAAAAATGTTTTTAGTCGTGGTCTAAATACTTCTACAACAAAAAAACCTTGCTTTTTGATTAAATTAATTTTATATTTTTGATTTCCGTGGTTATTTAGGTATATCTTGAACTTAGAATTTAAATCTCATTTATATTTTTCTTTAAAAAAATTAAAAATGGGTCTAAAAATTGGCGTAAAATCCTTTGTTTCTACTTTTTGCTCTCAAACACTAGCACTTTTAACTAATGCATCAAACTCATTTTGCCGCATCTTAAAAACCAAACGATAATTATCCTTCCATGTTTCTAATTTATAATAATGTCAAAAATCTATTACTATATTCCGCAAATTCCTGTAAATATAAATCAACTTTCTCTTTCCCAACTAAAACTCTAATTTTTGTTTTAAAAAATATTGCACTATTTGGTTTTGGAAATGGTAAATTTTCAATTCTACTTTGGTTTGGCTTAAAATTGTATAGAATGCTCCTTATATTAATAATCACCATCTGTTGGCATATTTTTTTATAAAATTTTAAAAAGTTTTCTACTGTCAATTTTTTTCAGGATACCCCTCTCCCGCTCAAACCAACACAGACTCACTTTCATATAAGTGACTCGTAATATAAAAGAATTTATTATTCATATTATTTGTCAGGGTTGAGCGAACATTATCATAAAATTTAATTTCTTCCTTTTTTAGTTTTTCTTTAATAAATGAACAAACTAAGAAATCTGGGTCAATATCGTTAAAAAACAAGTCTTCCGTACAAATAATTTTATAATCTAGTGGTTTAAAAATATTGTCAATAAAACTAAGAAAATATTCTTCTAATTTATCTTGAATATTTCTTAAAATTTCTAAATTATTAGTTATAACTACTACAGGTTCAATGCTATCCCTCGCTTGCATTCCTTTAAATCGCACTTCATAAGGAATATTAACTTGCACTGTAACTCCCAATACCGCTTCCGAAGTACCTTTTAATAACTTTTTTAAAAA
>NZ_RXFY01000024.1:0-12314 GCF_044714355.1 Spiroplasma sp. ald
AAATCAAATTTATCAAATTTCATAATTTTAGATTCCTATAATTTCTATTTTAAATATATTTTATAGGAATTTTAAAATAACTAGGTTATGCAAGAAGTCTAATTTATAATTTGCAATTATTATATATAGCATAGAAGATGTATTTAAAATTAAATAATTTAAATAAAAAAGTCATTTTTCGTTGTAGGAAAATATTAATTTTTTAAGTAAAAGACATAATTAATTAAAATTATAATTTGCTATTAGTATCTTTTTAAAAATATTTACAATTATTTTAATAGGTTATGCAAGAAGTCTATTCTACAATTGGGTCTAATTCTTCAATATCAAGTGCCCCTTTACGTTTTGCTTTTTTACGATTCTGTTTTTCTAATTTTGTTTGCATTTTAGCTGCTTTTAATTCTTCTTTCATTAAACGTTTTGTTTCTTTTTTTGAAATTTTGGAATTGTTATTAAATTCTTGTTCATTAGCAAAATTAAAGAATTCATCATCATTAGCTACATTAATTGGTTTTGCCACTTGTTTTGGTTGTTCTGATTGTTGATTAAGAAAAACCGGATTAGAAACAAAAGCTTGTTCATAGTATGGTTGATTGTTGGTTGGTTGGGAATAATTTCCTTGTTGTTGCACTTCCTCTGAATAAACATTTGGAGTTATTATAGGCTCTGGATTAGTAACTGGAACATCATTATATTGTTGTCCTAATATTTCATCAGTTGCAACCGGATTATTTTGGCCTTGATTAATAACTGTTTGATGATTATATTCTTCAACCGGCGATTGAACTAGTTGTTCTTCATACCCATTATTTGAATATTCATCATTTTTCTGTGTTCAAGGAACTGTATCATCTTTTAATTGATTATTTTTTTTTATATCCAAATCATTGCTGGCATTATTTCAACCTGGTTTTAAACCTTCATTATTTTTAATGTGCGGATTTCTTTCAAAATGTTCATTATAATCTGAGTTATTATGCCCACAAGTACAACCTCATGGTCCATAAGGATTATTTTGTTGCCCATAATAATTTGGATACACACCATGACACATTCCTCCCATTTGCGAAGTTGGTGGCATCATCGGATAAAATGGATATGGCGGTGGGGCTACTTGTTGCGCTGGAGATGGTTGTTGAATAAAAAATACTTGTGGTGAAGCACCATTGGTCGGATATGGCGTAATAATTTGCTGAGGTTGCGATGAATATTGGGGAATTGAAGTTCCTGATGAATAATTATTTGAAAAGGCAGGGGTTGGTGATAATGTTAAAGTGCTAATAAACACTTCTGCATCACGACGACTTCTAAATAGCGCAATTTCACTATTAGTATCATGTGACTTTACTAAATATCCTTCTTCATTTGGTAAAATATAAAAACCATTATTCATTTTTTGCACCTCATTTTGCCCTATTTTCTACCCATTCTTGTTACTATAAATTGTACCATAAAAAAGTAAAATAATATATAGTATCATATTTATTTTTTAAAGAAAAGCATACTAATTAAAATTATTTTAATATTTAATTTTTTTCAAACATAAACCATATGGTTTTGCACAATATTTTGTTGTTGCTCCTTTAGGCGGACAGTTTAATTGTGCTTGTAGTTCAGTTAAACTAACTTTGCCAGCATAACAAGCTAAAATAGTTTGTGTCAACATGCGAATTTGATAACGAATAAAACTTTTCCCCCTAAAATGAATTTCAATTTTTTTTGCTTTGTTTCGTTTAACACAAATTTTGTTAATTGTCCGTACTGTTGCAATATCCTCGGTTGGTTTAACCCCTGCAAAATAAGCAAAATCGTGTGTTCCAACAAAAATTTGACTAATTTGATGTAACTTTTTAACATTTAATGGTGCATTAACTTTAAGTTCATAACGGTGGTTAAAAAGATCATACTCTTGATCATTAATTGTATAAACATATTCTTTTACTTTTGCAGTTCGAACACTAAAATTTTCAGCTACAAACTGATATCCTTTAATATTAATATTTGGTGGTAAAGTTTGACTAACGGTTTTAATAAAAAAAGCTAAATGTCGTGGTTGGAATGTTAGTTTTACTAATACCTTTTGATCACAAGCGTGCACACCAGCATCCGTTTTACTAGCTCCTAAAGTTCAAATTTTTTGATGACAAATACCAAAAAATGCTTTTTCCAATTCACCTTGAATTGTTCGAGCATTTTTTTGTTTAACTCAGCCACTATAATCATAACCATCATATTCAATACTTAATAATAAATATAACATTATCATCCTAAAACAAATTCATCAGTATGTGGAATCCGAATTTGTAAAAATCCTGTTTTAATTTTACCAAATATTCATCCATTAGAATTGTTATCTCAATGTCAAACTTGATAAAAAGTTTCATATTGCCCCATTGTTGCTGATTGAGCAATAATAATGCTAGCAATTCCAACTCCAAAAATAAATAATAACACATCAAGAAAATGAATTCGATAATGACGATAACGTGTTCGTTTGGCATGGGGGTCATAACCACGAGCATCCATTGCATATGCTAAATCTTCAGCTTTTTGAAATACTGATACTAATAATGGAATAATTAACGCTGTTGTTGACTTAATTTTATCTTTAAAATGACCATTTTTAAAATCAACCCCACGTGAGGCTTGCGCTTTCATAATCCGTCCCGCTTCTTCAATTAAAGTTGGAATCATTCGTAAGGCAATTGAAATAATTGTTGATAAAATATGAACTGGAAAGCGCACTAGTTTTAATGGACTTAATAAATCTTCTAACGCTAAAGTTAAATCTAATGGGCGCGTTGTTGCCGTTAAAATTGTTGTAATTAAAATCATTAAATAAATCCGGCATGCCATATAAAGGGCATTAAAAATAGCTTTTTCAGAAAAAGCAAATCAACTTTTTCCTCCCGCAGCAACAGGCCCTGTTGCTGTTGCTTTTCCACCTCAATGTCATCCAATATAACCATCCGTAACTAAAAAGCAATTAATTAACAACAAAATAATAAACATAAATAAGATTGGTTTTAGTAATGCTCGTAATAACCTTGGCGGTAATTTGGCTAAAAAGAACAAACTAAAAATTGTTATTCCTAAAATGGCATAACCGGTAAAACCAGTTGAAAAAAAGATTGATATCATTAATGATAACAACATAAATAATTTTACCCGTGGATCCATTCGATGAATTGGGGAATTATAAGCAATATAACGTCCAAATGATAAGCGCATCTCTTTTATCCCTTTCTTTTTTGTTCTTTATGTTCAATAATTTTTTTTGCTAATTGGTCAATATTACGAATATTAACATTTGTTAAATCAAGACCTTTTTCTTGCAATTGATAAATCAAATGATAAATTTTTGGTGGTTCAATTAATAATTCTTGTAATAAATTTTTATCCTTAAAAATTTCAAATGGTGATCCAACTTTTAAAACTCGGCCTTCTCTTAAAGCAATAACTTCATCAGCAATTTCTAAAACATGGTCCATATTATGCGTTACTAAAATAATCCGTTTATTTTGTTCCTTATTAATCCGTTGAAATAATTTAATAAAATCCTCTTCACCTTCAGGATCTAATCCAGCGGTTGGTTCATCTAAAATTAGAGTATTACCCTCCATCGCTAAAATTCCCGCAATCGCAACCCGGCGTTTTTGCCCTCCTGATAAATCAAATGGTGAACGCTCTAAATAATTTAATGGTAAACCAACCATTTCTAGATATTTTTTGGCATTTTCTCGAGCAACTTCTTTAGTTTCGCCCAAGTGAACTGGACCAAACATAATATCTTTTTCAATTGTTTCTTCAAATAATTGATATTCTGGAAACTGGAACACTAAGCCAATTGATTTTCGTAATTGTTTAATATTTTTAATGCGTTTTTGTTTTGCTTTAATAATAAAACCATTTGCATCAACCACTCCCGTCGTTGGAATTAATAAACCATTGATATGTTGAATTAAGGTTGATTTGCCGCTTCCTGTTGATCCAATAATAGCAGTAATTTTCCCAGGTTTAATAACAACATTAATATCTTGCAAGGAAGTATATTCATAAGGTGTTTTAGGAGCATAAACATAAGACACATCTGTGAATGTAATATCAACATTTTGTAATGCTTCAATTTTAGGTTGTTTTTTTACTTTTGACATATCTCATCCACCAACTCTCTAAGATCTAGTGTATTTTTCACTTTTAAACCATTTAAGCGTAAACTATCAACGACTTTTGAAACAAAAGGAACATCTAAATGAATTGATTTCAAAAACTCTTCATCATACAAAACTTCATGTGGTTTTCCACATTTAACCATTTGACCTTTATTCATAACAATCACTTTATCAGCATTTAAAATTTCATCCATATCATGCGTAATTGAAATAATTGTTTTTTCGCGTGATTCTTTTAAATCCACCATAATTTGTTTAATTTCTTTTCGTCCTTTTGGATCTAACATACTTGTGGCTTCATCAAAAATGATAATATCTGGTGATAATGCTAGTGTTGAAGCAATTGCAACCCGTTGTTTTTGCCCTCCTGATAACATTAGTGGTTCATGGTCAAGAAAATTATTCATACCAACTTTTGCCGCAGCTTTATCAATAATTGCTTGCATTTCTTTTTGCGGAATTTGGCGATTTTCAAGTCCAAATGCAATATCATCACGAACTGTTGAGCCAATAAATTGATTATCTGGATTTTGGAACACAATTCCTAAAAATTTTCGAATTCCTGTAATTGTTGATGAATGAACTTCATTACCAAAAACTTCAATTTTCCCTTTTTGTGGGCGTAAAACACCAATAATAATTTTACTAATTGTTGATTTTCCACTACCATTATGTCCAATGATTGTAACATATTCCCCATGGTTAATTTCAAAACTAACTCCATCAACAGCATTAGGATGATTTTCCCGATAGCGAAATTCAACATCAGTTAATTTTAATGAAATATCATTTAGTTTCTCTAACTTTGCATTTATTTTTTTTGTTTTTTTTGCCATTTCTTCTCATCCTTAATGTTTTTTTACATAATATTTTAATTATATACTCAATATTTAAAAATATTAATTGAAATTTTATCTTTCCAATTATACCATTAATTATATATAAAAATTATAAATACACAATAAATCATTACTTTTTTGTAAATTATCTGCGCTCTATCAATAACCGCCATCATTAAAAGGATTATCATCTAAGTCAATATTTTGAACATAGACATCCCGTGGTTTTGCTCCATTTTGTGGACCAATAATCCCATTTTCTTCTAAAGCATCAATTAAACGACTAGCACGATTATATCCAATTGAGAATTTTCGTTGAATTAAAGATGTCGAAGCTTTTTGATTTAAAATCACAAAACGTTTAACTTCTTGATACAATGAATCAATATTATCGTTTTCATTGCTACTTCCTGTTTCACTATTTATTTCAATATTTAAAAACTCTTCATCATAATCAGGTTCTTGTTGAGCACGGCAAAATTCAACTAATCGTTGAATTTCATCATCAGAAATAAATGCCCCTTGCGCACGGGTTGGAATATTTTGCCCGGCAGGCGCATATAACATATCACCATACCCAATTAGTTTTTCAGCCCCACCTTGGTCTAAAATTGTACGAGAGTCAATTGCTGAAGTAACTGAAAAGGAAATTCGCGATGGAATATTTGTTTTAATTACCCCGGTAATAACATCTGTTGAAGGTCGTTGTGTTGCAATCACCATATGAATTCCAGCGGCACGAGCTAATTGCGTAATTCGCATAATTGAATCTTCAATATCTTTTCCAGCTGTCATCATTAAGTCAGCTAATTCATCAATTATAACAACAATATAAGGTAAGCGATCTTTTGCTGTAACTTTTTTATTAAACGATTCGATATTGCGGACTCCACGTTCTGATAGCATACTATAACGACGTTCCATTTCAACAATTATTTTTTTTAAGGCAGAATTTGCTAATTTAGTATCTGTAATAACTGGCGCTAATAAATGGGGTAAATTATTATAAACAACTAATTCAACCTGTTTTGGGTCAATTAATAATAATTTAACTTCCGATGGTTTTGTTCGTAATATTAGCGATGATAAAATGGTGTTAATACAAACAGATTTTCCACTACCTGTTGAACCAGCAACTAATAAATGTGGCATTTTATCTAATTCAACAAAAATAATTTCTCCGTTCACACTACGACCAATGCCAACTAATAATTTATGATCTTGTTTTTCTAATGGTAACCGTTCCATAATTTCACGTAATGTTACTTTATTACTAATTTCATTAGCAATTTCAATTCCAACCGCTGACTTTCCCTGAATTGGGGCTTCAATTCGAACATTTTGAGTCGCTAAAGCATATTTTAGATCATTTTCTAAATGCATAATTTTGTTAACTTTCACTCCTGGTTGCATTTGAACTTCAAATTCTGTAATAGTTGGGCCAATATTAATTCCTTGGACACTAGCAGCAATATTAAATTGTTGAAAAACTTGATTAATTTTCACTGCTTTCTTTTGCGCAGCAAGTTTATTTCGTTCATTATTACGACGGTTATCTTCCTTTGGACTTAATAAACCTAAATTTGGTAATTTGTAATGTGGATTATTAAAAGTATTTCGGCGCGAAATAGTTTGACTATTTTTTTTATTAATCTCAATTGACTTAGGTTTCATAACACGGTGGGGTGGTTGATACGGCATGTCAAAATGTTGTTGATCCATTAATGGTGGCTCATAATTCGAATAATATTCATCTTGATATGGTTCTAATGGATGATGATATTCTGAATTACTTTGTCGATGATAAATTCCTTCATTAATATCAACTGTTTCAAATTGCTCTGATGGCGTTGGATTAAATTCTTCTGTTGGTAATTGTTCATCATAAAATGATGTTTGCTTTAAAGTTGTTGAATTACTACCTCGATTAATTTTTTCAAAAGGCGTGATATCAGTTGCTGAATTCAACTTATCGCGTGCAACATCAATATTAATATCTTTTCCATAAGAAGAACCATACACTGGTAAATCATCAAGTTTTTTATTAAGCGTATTATTACTACGGCGATTACGTGGTTGAATATATTGATCCGGTGTTAATTGCATTAGTGAACGGTGCGGTAATTGCGAAGAATGTGGTGACTGTGAAGGCCCTGAATGATAATCATTAAAAGGTTCTTTTGCATTGAAAGGTTCTTTTCGTAATTCTGGTGTAGAACTAGTTTGATTATCAAAACAAACATAATTTTGTTTCATTTTTTTCTTACCAACAAAATCATCCGCAATTAAATCATCAATTAAATGTTGGTCATGTAAGGCTGTATATGATGGCATTTGAATTGTAATATCTGATGCTTCTGTTGTATGCATAACTTGCCGAACTGAAAATAATTCCTCATCAGGAATATTAAAATTTTGGTAAATATTTTGCTTTTGACGTCGATTTGCTGATAAACGTAATACACGTACACCTTGTTGCTGAAGTTCATTTTTTGGTAAAAACACCCCAATTGCTGTTCCGGTTGCGACTCAACTTCCTCATAATAAAAAAACTGATAAACACAAAATTAATGAACCAAAAATGGTAGTATAACTAGCAATCCCAGCTAAAAAATTGCCAATCATACCCCCTCCAGCATATAAAGTAATTCAAGCACCATTAAAACCAACAAATGTTATCGGATGGTTTGGATTAGGATTAAAAATTGATGCATCTTGTCACCGTTGCAAATAATTCTTAACAACATCTAAAAAAACAGTTTTATCAAAATACGCCATTTGCTCGTTAGCATATTGATAAATTAACAAAATGCTACTTACCAATCAGCAGGACAAAATGATAAAGGTTACCACCATTCAAATTACCCGTGATTTTAATCGAATCCGTACTCCAATAAAAATTGTCAAACCTAGCACTAAGCATACAAAATACATTAAATACTTAAACCAGCCAAATGCAAATGTAAATAAAACATCATCAATAAATTGCCCAATTAAAGTAATTCGCCCTATGGCAAGAATAGTAAAAAACGTCACTAATAATGCCCCAATTACTCACCCGATGGAATCATTACGACGCTGCTTTTTTTCGACTTTTAAGATTGCAGTTTTCTCATTCTGATCATTTAATAACTGATCATCATAAGATTTCTTTTCCATAGTGCAGCCCTCCTAAAATTATAAATATTTAAAAATTACTTTAAATATGACCATACATTTTAAAAACTTCAAATATTTATCTACTATAAATATATCATAAAATTAAATTTCATTCACAATTGCTAAAATAATTGGTGTTTTTCCTGTTTCTGTTTTAACAAATGAACTAATTGTCGATCTAATTTCATTTTTTACTTCATTGACATCATACATTTCACCAACAACAGCTTTTTTATAATGTTTCTCAATAATTTCAATAATAACTTTTTGCATTTTACGGAAAATATCATTATTTTCTTGAATATAAATTACTCCTCGCATTTGCGTGTCAATTAAAGAAACCAATTCCTTTGTTTTACTATCAATTGAAACTCCTATAATAACAACTCCATCAGTAGCTAATTGCTTTCGTTCATTTAAAACAACTGCTCCAATGTCACCAACGCCAATCCCATCAACATATAAATCAGCGGTTTTTACCTTATTGCTTTTTTTCGTATATTCACCATCAATAAATTCAAGACCTTTGCCATTATCAACAATAAAAATATGTTCTGGATTAATCCCAGCTTCAATTGCTGCCATTTTTGCTTGCACAAAATCTTTATATAAACCTTTCACTGGCACAAAATATTTTGGATTAATAATTGAACTCATTAATTTAATATCTTCATAACTTGCTGTCATTGTTCAAACTTTTTTATCCGATAAAGCAATTGTTTTTGCGACAGTTCGTGCTAATTCATCTAAAACATTGGCATGATTTAATTCACTTCCTGGGTTTGGCGGTGTTGCTAAAATAATTGTATCACTTTCTTTAATATCTAGAATATCATCATTACCAGAAGCAATTTTAATCAAACGACTATATAAACGTTCTCCACTACCAGTTACAATAATTAATGATTTTTCTTCTTTAACTGCTTCTTGTAATCCTTTTAAATTAATTCCATTGAAATTTAGTTTTTTACTATCCGATAACACTTTTAATGACTCTAATAAAGTTTGACCATAAATTCCAACTGAAATATTATTTTCACGAACTAAATCAAATAACTCACTAATTTTATGTAAATCTTGATCAAAACAAACTAAAATAATACGATCTTCTGTTTCTTTAACAGCTCGTTCAATATAATTTTTAATCTTATGGTTTGGTGCTGTATAATCACGGCGTGAAGCTGATGAGGCTTCTGATAAAAATAATAATACCTTATTTTTAGCAATAATTTGATTTAAATGTTGTAAATCTGTTGCAAAATTAGGGTCTGCTTTAGCATCAAAAATATAATCTCCAGTATAAATAATTGTGCCATCAGGTGTATGCAATGCAAAACCAAAACTATTTGGCATATTTGTTGTTGTTGAAAATACTTCAACCTTGCATAAACCAAAATCAAGAATATCTTTTGCATTGATAACATGAAAACATTCTTCTTTCCCACGAACTTTAAAACGTTGTAAATGGAATTTTAAAATATTACAAGTTAAATAACTTCCATAAACTGGGAGTGCCAATTCTTTTAAAATATAAGTAAGTGCTTCAGAACATTCATCCGAAGGTTTTGTAATAAAAACACTTTTAATTCGAGTACGGTTTTCTTTTAGATAATCAAAATTAGGAATTACTACATCAATTCCTAAAATTCCACGTTCCGGATTTTTTGTTCCCGCATCAAAAATAAAAATATCTTGTTCTACCTCAATGCAGTATAAATTTTTACCTCGCTCATCTAATCCACCAAGAGCGAAAAAATTAATTTTTGCCATAATTAAAATCGTCTACTTTCTATTCGCTGTTCATTAATTAATACTTATTTACATTTTATTTTTTAAATGTATTTATACATTTTTCCCCTTAATACAAATGTAATCTCTCTAAATAAATGTAATCTTAATTATTATACATTACTATTAAAAAAATATCCAAATAATCGGAAAAATATCATATTTCTATTATCATAACACATTTTTTGAGTTAAAATAATAATATTTAAAAGGATGTGAAAATAATCTTGAAAGCAATTTTTCCATGTAGTTTTGACCCAATTCATGATGGTCATCTTAATATTATTAAAAAAGCAAGTACTCTCTTTTCAAAATTATATGTTGTAATTACGAATAATTTAGAAAAATCAAATCAAACGAACATTAAAACGCGTGCTAAACAAGTTGCCATAGCTTGTCAAAACCTTAATTTAAATATTGAAATTGTTATTAATGACCAAATGTTAACTAGTGATTTTGTTAAACAATTAGGGGCTAAATATATTATTCGAGGCCTACGAAATAATAACGATTTAAAATATGAAATGGAATTAGCTTTTGCTAATAAACAATTAAATAAAGATCTTGAAACAATTTTTTTTATTGCCGATTATGGTTTGAATGAAATTTCTTCAACTTTTTTAAACCAAATTAAGCAATTAAAAAAATAAAAAAATATTGAGTTTCAATATTTTTTATTTTGTCTTTTATTTTCCTAATAAATTAAACATATTTTGTTTATAAATCTCAACTCCTGGTTGATCAAATGGATTTATCTCTAACAAGTAAGCTGATATTGCACAAGCTTTCATAAATCAATATGCTAAATAACCAAACATTTTATCATCCATTGTTGCAAATTCTAAAACAATATTTGGAACATGCCCAACTTTTGTATGAGCAGCAACAACGCCTTCAACAGCAATGGTATTTACTTCATGCAATGTTCTTCCAGCGAGATAATTTAAACCATCTGTATCTACTGCTGATTTTGGCAGGTTAAGATCAATTTGTGGTTCTTTAATTGCGATAACTGTTTCAAATAAAATATTTTTTGTCCCTTCTTGAATGAATTAACCAAAAGAATGTAAATCTGTCGAAAAAACACACGATAATGGTAGTAAACCCTTTGAATTTTTTCCTTCTGATTCCCCAAATAATTGTTTCCATCATTCGGTAATCATCTGCATTTGTAACTCATAAGTTACAAGCATTTCTGCTTTATATTTTTCCTCTTGATTTAAAATATAACGTCCAACAGCATATTTATAGGCATGATTAGTGAAATCATCAATTAAAGTATCTTGATAAGCTTGTTGTGCTCCTTTAAATACATTATCAACATTAATACCACTTACTAACATTGCAAAAATACCAACTGGGGTTAACACTGAATATCTTCCCCCAATGTCATCCGGAATAACAAAGGTTTGATAACCTGCTTTATCAGCTAATATTTTTAGAGCACCTTTCTCTTTATCTGTAATAGCAACAATTAAGTTGGTTGCTTTTAGGCTTCCTTCTTTTTTTCTAAAAGCTCTTTACAAAGACGAAATGCAATTGCTGGCTCAGTTGTTGTCCCTGATTTAGACACAACACAAATTCCAAATTTTTTGTCTTGAATATATTTCAAAACTTGTGCTGTATAAGTTGAAGACATTGTATTCCCAATATAAATGATTTCTACTTTTTGTTGACTATATAACCCATTAATCATTTCAATTGCTGCTCGCGCACCAAGATAACTTCCATCAATTCCAATTACCAATAAAACGTCAATTTCACTAGCTAATTTCTTTGCTGTTTGTTTTATTTTTGCAAGCTCTGCTTGATCATAATTATTTGGTCACTCAACTCAACCAAGGAAATCATTTCCTAATCCTGTTTTATTATGAATCATTTGGTTAATATCTTTAACTCGCCCTAAATATTTGTTAAAAACAGATTCGGCTAATGCATTAGTAAAATCTACTTTAATCATTTTAATAATATGCCTGCTTTCTATCTAAAAAACCTTACATTTGTAAAAATTTTAATTTATTTACTTGTTAGTGAATTAATTTTTTCANTAGACTTCTTGCATAACCTAGTTATTTTAAAATTCCTATAAAATATATTTAAAATAGAAATTATAGGAATCTAAAATTATGAAATTTGATAAATTTGATTTTATTAATGATAAAGAATTATTCCGATTAACAGGAATAAAACAAGCCACTTTTAATAAAATGTTAGATATTTTAAAGGTTGCTGAAATAGAAAAATTTAAAAAAGATGACAAAGCTAACAAATTATCACTAAAAAATCGATTATTTATGACTTTATCGTATTGACGAGAATATCGTACTTTTTTTCATCTTGGTAAAAGTTTTGATAT